>NZ_JALKIK010000030.1:0-66989 GCF_023050955.1 Anaerobiospirillum sp. NML120511 | reverse complement strand
CAGTTTGGACATAATGGTAGTAGTTACTTCAAAGTCAATGGTATCGCCTTTGTTGGCACCCACCTGTAAAGTCAGCTTACCGGTGTCAGCGTTAGCAGCTGCACCACCAGCACCGGCCTGCTTGCCGTAGATGGAGGTGTCGTTGGCACCGTCCAGAACGGTCTTGCCACCGAACTTGGTCTGCTGAGCAATACGGGTGATTTCAAAGCCCAGAGCGTCGGCTTCTTTCTTTAAGGCAGCGCGGTCTTCTGCAGTGTTGGTGCCGTTAGCAGCCTGAACTGCCAGGGTACGAATTTTCTGCAGCATGGAGGTGGTTTCATCCATGGCGCCTTCGATGGTCTGAGCAAGGGCAATACCGTCAGATGCATTGCGGTTGCCCTGGTTGAGACCGTTGATCTGTGTTGTCAGTCTGGAGGATATCTGCAGGCCAGCAGCGTCGTCCTTGGCACTGTTAATTCTCATGCCGGACGAGAGGCGCTGGTATGTGGTCGTAAGCTGATTCTGTACGTTGTTAAGATAACGACGTCCATTGAGCGAGCTTACGTTCGTATTGACGTAAACAGCCATTTATAACCTCAGTATTTCTCTACTTATTCAATCCTGAACAGTGCAGGTATGGCCGGGCATATTTGGTGGAGCAGCTTTATTGGCGGCATGCTGCTATGACGGAACGTCCTGGCGTGGGAGCGTTTACAAAGCCCTGTAAATTACTCCTGCAGCTGTCGATCGTTAATCAGAACGCTTCAGTAGCGCTGTTGTAAAGGTATAAAAGCCATAATATGCAAACCATGCTTATAAATAAGAATTAAGTATCTATTATAGATACATTAGTTTATGCGTAAATAGTAGAGTGTAAATCTGTTTTATAAGTTTGGCAGTCCTTGCTGATAATGATGCAAAAGATGATTTATATCGAGCAAATAAGTAAAACAATGCGATATTCAGCATGTTCTTGAGCCCGGTGACGGGAACAGTCTGAATCTTGGAACTTCAGCTTTATGAGGATACTCAAACAGCTGTTATGGTTGGGCTACTGGCATGGCATGGGCAGGGAGATCAATGGGGGAGTATCTCAGTTTGGACGTGGGCTGTGTGAGCCTGGTGAGGCCGGGCTTAAGAAGCAAAAAGGCCTGAGTGCGCTCTGCTCTCAGGCCTTTTGCGGGGACCGCTGCTGTGGCTGATCTTATATGGCAGTCAGGAGACGGTCCGATATGTGTGGATGGGTGGTATGATCCAGGCCCTGATTATTTTCTGTTCTGTGGGGAGCTTTCAAACTCGGCTTCATTGCGAACAGGGCAGACAGCTGGCTCGCCTGAATTTGAAGCTGAGGCTGCAGAATGAGTTTGCTCAGAACCATCAGGATTCTTGCGAATTTCCTTGAACATGGCCAGAACCTCAGGGTGGCGACGCAGGACTACGGCAAAAATGAAGATAGTAAAGGTAACGTTCAGGGCTGGGCTGCCAAAGGTCTTGTAGTTTACCCACCATGACTCTGCTGTCTTGAGGTCAATATCAAACAGGTATGGGGTGTAGAAAGCTACGACCATGTTTACTATACCGACGAAAGTAAACCAGAACATGAAGTAACTGCCCAGCTTAAACCAGATAGGCTCAGGCAGCGGCATTTCGCGGCCAAAAAGGTAGGCAAAAGGATTGCGCTTAAGGCCAAACTGAAGCACGCCAATGGTAATGGCAAGAATCCAGTTGACTACACTTGGCTTCCATTTGATGATTTGAGGATCATCTAACAGAATGGTTGGAAGTCCGAATAACATCACAGCAATGGTCATAAAGACCTGAATGCGTGAGGTTTTGCGCCACAGCAGGTATTGAATGGCAAATGACAGTATGCAGCCGGCAATGATAACGCCTGTTGCCAGGACCAGGTCACCAGTCCAGCGGTAGGTCACGAAAAAGGCTATGGCAGGTGCAAAATCCAGAATCTTCGCGAGCATTAGTTTTCCATTGTGTTTTGCTTGAGAAGCGGAGCCGTTCCTTACAAAGAGCGGGTCCATCCGACTGAAACAGGATCAGTCATACAGGCCTTCAGGTTTAAAGGCCTGATCACGGTATTATCGCAAAAATCGACGGTCCTGATGCAGAGATTGATCACAAATGATAAAGGTGCAAGCCTGGCAATTGCCTGGGGTGAATTAAGATAAGGACTTTTGCAGGCTATTCAAGCTGAGGCAGGTCATCCCATGAGGTGGTGTAGCGTGGTGACAGGGAGTTTTTATTGGAGAATGCCTCAGCCTGCTCCACACCCTGGGCTCCAAGGAAGATATGATGGGCATGCCCCTGATGGTTGATTTTATCCATGGCAGCCATAAGGCCATCAGAGCGGGCTGTATCTTCATCACTGCGGTTTTGTGTAAACAGATCGTTCTGGAAAGAGCGGCTGGTAGACAGTGAGGACAGCAGCACTCCGGCTTTATTGTACTTATAGCCATCAACATAAATCTGCTTGAGCAGTTCATGAACCACATAAAGAACTTCGCGGGTATCGGCTGTAGGTACCTTGAGAAGGGCAGAGCGGTCAGCAGCGAACTTGGGATCGTTGCCAAAATATGAAGTTCGTATAAATACCGTTATCTGGCTGCAGTACTTGTGCTGATTGCGCAGCTTGTGACAGGCCGATGCCGTGAAGTTTGCCAGAGCCTGATGCAGTTCCTCAATGGTGGTCAGGCGACGGGTAAAGGAGCGCGACCACATGATTTGCATGGTGTCATTGCTGTCTGACTCATCTTCAACTGCGTTGATATTGTTCAGCTCCTGCACTGTGCGCATCAGCACAACGTTATAACGCTTTTTGATGGCCTGAGGGCTCTGGGTAGACAGGTGCCATGCCGTTACAATGCCTTCGTTGCGAAGGCTTTCATTCAGGCGGCGTCCAACCCCCCATATCTCATCGACGGGATTACGGCGCAGCAGTCGCATACGGGGAAAGTCACGAAGTACCGAGTAGACGCCGTGAGTCTCGCCACGCTGCTTTTTGGCATGATGATTGGCAAGTTTAGCCAGAGTCTTGGTTCGGGCTATTCCTACACCTACCGTTATTCCAACCAGGTTGAATACTGCGTTGCGTATCAGTACAGCTTTGTCCTGAGCTTCCTTTTCCGTCAAGTTGCGAAAGCACAGAAAGGCCTCGTCTACAGAATAAACTTCAGTGTGGTCACAGATATGCTCCAGAACCTCCATGACGCGGCGGGAAATATCAAGGTACAGTGAAAAGTTTGAAGAAAAGCAGACTATTTTGTGGCGGGCTATCTTATCCCTGATTTTAAACACAGCTATGCCCATGGGAATACCCAGGTCTTTTGACTCCTGGGAACGGGCAATGACACAGCCGTCATTATTGGAAAGTACCAGCAGAGGACGGCCGTCCAGATCTGGTCTGAACAGTCGCTCGCAGCTGCAGAAAAAGTTGTTGCAGTCCACTAGCAGGTAGACCCGCTCGTATCTGATGGAATCAGGATCTTCAGTGTCCTTACTCATGGCTGCAAAGCTCCACTAACTGTTAATTGCTCTGTTACTGGTTCCGGTACTATTTCATTAATTCAAAGTGATCACAGGATGGTGAGCAGCATGGAGCTCATTGCTGGGACCTCAATTGAGTGCCTTGAATTATAGCCAAACAAGGCGCCGGGACACACCAGGATGTAAATTGTGGCATTGATAGTGCATAGGGTAGGATGAGATTCGGGATATAACTACACCTCGACGCTGTCAGGGCCTGTAAATCATGGTTTTGCTCTGATTATGCACTTACAGATGCTTTATATCGTATATACAAAAAAGTAAATACATCACTGCATTTGTTATGAAACCAGGATCTCTGATTGTGAGCTCTGCCTGATTATGGGAAAAGGTGTGCCCTTTTTGCTCAAAATTATGCATCTTAATCCGGTTACTGCGGGCCATGATTGCTATAATTGGTCAAAAGTGGAGCAAGGCTCCACAGGCCCCGTGCGGGCACCACTGCCATAAGCAAACATGAGGCTGTCCATGGACAGTCCCTTTTGAGGGTGCTCCACAATCAAGCATAGGCAGTGCGTCACTGTCTGTGCGCTGCTGCATTGGCGTGCTATCTGACGTCTGAAAGTTTTTTCTTTAGCCCTGATTTGTCTTAATCAGGGACTGAGCATGCGTACTAAGGAGAGCTATGGACAACACACAATCCCGCTCTGGTCACTTTGAAGCTGAAAGCACTGCGGGCGCTGACAGAACCTCTGTCGGTTTAGCAGATCGTGCCCAGGCAGCTCAGCAGGACCAGAAGGAAGCCATGCCACGCTCTCAGTGGCAGTGTTTGCGTATGCAGGCCCAGGCACGACCAGGTCACTTAAAACCTTCTCGACCATATGAAGGCTATCACAATGCTGTTGCAGCTCTTGAACGTCAGCATAGTGCTCAGTCTGCAGAAACAGTACTTACTAACAGTGATGCTAACAATATAAAATCCGAAGCATCATCCGCTCAGCCAGCAGTATCAGCAGCTCCTTCAGTTAAGGCAGCGAGCACTGCAGCTCCTGCATGGCCATCAGTATCGGTGTCGGTACATGATGCAGCCACAGCTGTACAGGAAGGTACAGTCCAGGGAGCCAATGAGTCAGGCGACTCAGGAGCCGAGGGCGACTCGTCAACTGTCGACTCGGAGCAGGATCTCGAGAGTGCCCGGTCCGGCTTAATCTCTGAAACATGTAATCCAGCTGAGCAAGCCGATGCCAGTGCGGCTCAGGACATTAAGAGCGAAGCGCCGACCGTCATCAATTCTGAAGCATCAGATGCCGGTGAGCCAGTTAAAGAACAGGTTATTTGCGAAGCTGTATCCTCTCATATTGCAGAGGCAGCTTCTGAATCTGACGCATGTGAGAGTGCCAGCTCCCGTTTTGAGGAGCGATATGATGAAAAATCAGTCAGTGAGGCTATAGCCCATGAATCAGTAGAGCCAGCCATTTGTGAGGCAGAGGCTGCTGAGACAGAAGTTGCTGGTGCCGGTGAGGCTGAGACATCAGAGGCTATAGAGCCAGTTAATGAACAGGTTATTAGCGAAGCTGTATTCTCTGATTCAACAGATGCAGCTTTGGAATCTGATGAATGTGAGAGTGCCAGCTCCCGTTTAGATGAGCAATATAATGAAACTGCTGCCAGTGAGGCAGTAGACCCTGAATCAATAGAGCCAGCTGAACAGACAGCGGCAAGTGAGGTCGAAACCTCTGAGACGGTGGAGCCAGAAGAAGAGCCGGCCGCCTGCGATGCTGTCTGCCCGGAAACAGAAGAATCAGCTGAAGTGTCTGATGCCAGTGAAGCCCTGGCCCCTGAATCAGTAGAGCCAGCTGAAGAGACAGCGGCAATTGAGGTCGAAACCTCTGAGACAGTGGAGCCAGAAGGAGAGCCGGCCGCCTGCGATGCTGTCTGCCCGGAAACAGAAGAATCAGCTGAAGTGTCTGCTGCCAGTGAGGCCCAGGCCCCTGAATCAGTAAAGCCAGCTGAACAGACAGCTGCAAGTGAGGACGAAACCCATGAGACGGTAGAGCCATTAGAAGAGCCTGCCGCTTGCGATGCTGTCTGCCCGGAAACAGAAGAATCAGCTGAAGTGTCTGCTGCCAGTGACGCCCAGGCCCCTGAATCAGTAGAGCCAGCTGAAGAGTCAGCGGCAATTGAGGTCGAAACCTCAGAGAAGGCAGAGCCAGAAGAAGAGCCGGCCGCCTGCGATGCTGCCTGCCCGGAAACAGAAGAATCAGCTGAAGTGTCTGCCGCCAGTGAGGCCGTAGCCCCTGAATCAGTAGAGCCAGCTGAACAGACTGCTGCAAGTGAGGACGAAACCCCTGAGACGGTAGAACCAGTAGAAGAGCCTGCCGCCTGCGATGCTGCCTGCCCGGAAACAGAAGAATCAGCTGAAGTGTCTGCTGCCAGTGACGCCCAGGCCCCTGAATCAGTAGAGCCAGCTGAAGAGTCAGCGGCAATTGAGGTCGAAACCTCAGAGAATGCAGAGCCAGAAGAAGAGCCGGCCGCCTGCGATGCTGCCTGCCCGGAAACAGAAGAATCAGCTGAAGTGTCTGCTGTCAGTGAGGCTGTAGCTCCTGAATCAGTAGAGCCAGCTGAACAGACAGCTGCAAGTGAGGTCACAACCTCTGAGACGGTAGAACCAGTAGAAGAGCCTGCCGCCTGCGATGCTGCCTGCCCGGAAACAGAAGAATCAGCTGAAGTGTCTGCCGCCAGTGAGGCCATAGCCCCTGAACTGGTTGAAGCAGTTGAAGAACAGGCTATCTGCGAGGCTGTATCCTCTGATTCAACAGAGGCAGCTTTGGAGTCTGATGCATGTGAGAGTGCGTGCTCCAATACTTTGGAGCAATTAGAGGAATCTGCTGACAGTAAGGCTGAGGCCTCTGTTATGGCAGAGACAGTTGCAGAGTCATCCGACAGTGATGATGACAGCTCAGAGTCGGTAGAGTCAGTTGAAAATCCGTCTTTCAGTGAGGAAGAGTCCTCACAGTCCGTAGAGATGGCTGCAGATGCTGATGGATGCGATACTCAATGCTCCGAGTCTGATAACAGTACAGAAGATAGTTCTGAAGAAGATAACCACTCTGTAAGTGTTTACAGTTATGCCGGTGATCTGCAAAGTGATGCCCTGACCCCATGGGGCCATGGCAGTGTCATATCTGATGCTCAAGATAGCAGTTCAGAGGGTTTGTCACGTCTGGACGATCCTCAAAAAGATGAGATTGAGCCTCTGTGCGGATGCAGCTCAGAAGATGCTGAAGCTGAGCATGAGGCCGAAAGACTTGATGCTCAGGAGGCCGGATCATCTGATGTTGATGAAGGCTCTGAATGCTCGATGTCCGTAGAGCATGTTGAAGAGCCAGAAGCATGTCCAGCTGAAAGTGCTGAGGTTGTGCCGTCAGCTGAAGAGCCTGATGAGTGCAGGGCTGAAAGTGCTGAGGCCATGCAGTCCGCTGAAGAGCCAGCAGCATGTCCAGCTGAAAGTGCTGAGGCTGTGCCGTCCGCTGAAGGGCCGACTGATGCCGATGTGGCTGATGAGGGGGATGGCAGGGCTGCAGCTGAGGAAGATAAGGGCACTGATTTTATTTCCGAGGCTGTTGCTGTTGAAGCTGTGGCTGGCTGTGATGATGCTTACGGTAGTGATGGCAGCAAGGACAGTGAAAGCAGCATCAGAGCCGAGCTTGAGGGTTCTTTTGACCCTTATACCGCTCATTCCCGTGAGGAATATGAGCGTGTAATTGCGCGTGCCCGTGCCATTGCTCATGAGCGCCATGATCAGATTGAAGAAAGTGAGCATGCTCAGAGAATGGCCCAGCAGGAGCGCGACAATAACAGCGCCATGATGGAAAATGCCCGTGCTCTGGCCGAAATTGCAATGAAGGAAGGCCTGGGCTCGCTGCTCTTTGCCAAAGGTTCGGGCTCTCATACTGAAAGTTCCAACAGCATTTCCACTCAGGGATCAGGAGCCGGCGTTGCGGTATCAGGCCCTGAAATGACCATGGTAGCCCCGGGCATGCTTGGTCCTGCTGCTGCCGCTGCTTCCGGCTATCATGGCAGTACTGCCATGGGCCGTCGTCCTTTTGCCTATTTCAAGACCACCAGCCGCTCCAACATGCCTCGTGACCGGGTGTTCCTGGGCTTTGGTGCCCGCGCCAACATGGACGTGGATATCTACAGTGGAGCTGCAGGAGTCCAGCCTCATACTGCCGGAACCTTGGTGCCTGGTGTTTCATCAGATACTCATTCATCATCTGCCGGTGGTGAGCATGTCGATACTGTTTCTGTTGAAGATTTCAAGCTGCATGACCGTGGTGATGAAATTTCTGTAGGCCAGCCAAAGTCTGCCTATGATGAGTCTTTTGGTTCCCAGGATACAGCAGAGCATAACAATAAGGCTCTTGATCCCGGACTTCTCGACAGCCACGAGAGCATTGGCAGACTGGGCAAGGTCTCCAATGTCCGTTCCGACCTTGAAAACGACATCAACGAAAGCGAGATCCGCCATGAGGATCCTGAGTACTGGACCAGCACTGTAGTTGAGGCTCACGAAGAGAGCACTCTGCCAGCCAGTGCCTTTGCCTGCGACGGTCCGCTTGATGATATGCCGACTGCATCCCCTGCAGGTCATATCATTCCGGTCAATCCTCAGGAAGAAGCCGGCTATATTCCAGAGCCGGAGCCTGCCTGTGATGGTCAGAGTTCTGATGGTGCTGTTGCTGACGGAGCTTCAGCCTCCTCAGGTGTGTCAGGAGCTCAAGGCGCATCAGGAGCGGCCTCAGGTGCAAACAGGGCAGCATCTGTGTCTTCAGCATGGGCGGTAAGCCCAACAGGCGGTATGGCATCTGGTCTTGCTGATGATGAAAGTCGCCAGAATTATGTAATTCAGGGGCATGAGCGTACCATTGCCCAGCCGCAGGGGCTGCCTGATCAGGCCGGTGCGGCCTGTCCGCTGGCCCCTCCTTCAGGGATGGGAGTAAGTGCTGCAGACAGCTGTGGCGATGCTCCTCATGACTTCTTTGCTCCCGGTATGCCGCATACCGGTCACCGCAGTGACAATGCCAATTACCGTGGCGGCTACATGCCTTGTTACTTCCTCTATGACAATGGTGAGGATCGCTATCTTCTCGATGAGGGCAGCTGCCGTCTTATTGGCATTACCTATACCGGTGACTGGGTACCAAGCTCCTTTATCAACAATCAGCTGGCTCTGATTGATGAGGAGGAGCTCTTCAGTGTCTTCTTCAGTCCATCTGAGGGCAATAATGTCTTCTCGCATGTGCGCATCAAGCAGGGCCCGCATCAGGGAGAGTGCCTGTATATCTCAGGCTCTGTAGTACAGCGTGATGATACCGGTATTGCCATGCTGGTATCGGGCTACTTTACCCAGATTAAGAGCAACTTCATGGAGTGCATGTGCCGCTTCATGAACCAATCCGCATCCTTTGATATCGATACCTTTACCGGTGAAGTGCATTTTGGCCCGGCTTTCCACATCATGCTCGGCCTTGATGAAAACGAGGCCATGCCTGCAACCATCAGCGAATATGAAGAAAACTTCATTCATCCTGAGGATCTGGTTGTTTATCGCCGTCAGAGTGACATTATCTACAATCCGCGCATGGGTGATTATTACGAGAGCATCTATCGTATCAAGCACCGTGGCGGATACTACATCTGGTGTATCGATCGTGGTCTGGTTATTGAGCGCCGTCGCTCAGGCAAGGCTTCCCGTATTATCGGTACCACCACCAATATCGATGTGGTTCGCTCCAACTTTGAGCGTCTCAAGCGTTCAATCTATCAGGATCCGCTGACCGGCCTGCACAACCGCCTGTACCTCAATAGCCGCTACAAGTACTTCACCATGGAGGAAAGTCAGCCGCTGTCACTGGTATATGTGGACATCTCAGGCCTTAAGGTTATCAACGACTATCTTGGTCACGCCAAGGGTGATGAGCTCGTCAAACTGTCAGCTCAGATTCTTACTACCGATGTCTATCTTGACCACGAGGTGGTACGCCTGTCCGGTGACGAGTTCCTGCTGATTTTCACCAACTGCTCAGATGTGCAGTGCAAGATTTTCATTAACAAATTTGCCTGTGCTCTGGATGAGCGTAACCGCAACCACGAATTCCCGCTGCCAATCTACTTTGGCTTTGGTATAGCCACTCTTAATGAAATTGATGACGGTGATACCTTCCTGCGCTGCGAAGCCCGTGCCGACGTACGTCTGCAGGAGTACAAGACTGTACACCGTGAGCGCATATATACCGCACTGCGTGCCTTTATCGAGGCTGCTCTTGGTCACCCTGTGGATCTTACGGACAACAGACGCCTTGAGTATCTTGAAAAGGACAAGGAAGATCAGCCTGATGTAGTACCTGAATTTCAGCTTGATGCCCGTGAGCGCGAAGCCCGTGGTCTTGAGCCTCTGCCAGAGATGGAGAACTCAAGCCCGGCACCGGCTCCGGCACCATCACCTTACAGTGAAGTGTTGCGCCGCTTTAAGGGATCATTTGCCGGCTCCCGCTGGCAAAGCCCACGCTATCAGATTGGCCGTGCTCTTACTGAGCTGCGCTCTCCTGAGGAGCAAAAGCTCGAGGATGAGCGCCTTACTCAAAACGGCAGTACTGATAACAACCTTGGCATGTCCAGCATTTCAGATATGCGCGCCTCAAGCAAGGTACATGATCAGTCAGGATCAGGATCTGCACGGCGCATAACTCCTGCCACCATTGATTTCAGCAGCGTAAGCCAGCTGGCAGTAAGCTCAACCCGCGGCATGAGCCGTGAGCTGGCCATGGACGATGACTTCGTCTCCTCGGTAATGCGTCTGCAGGTGCAGGGATGTCCGCTGCTCAATCGCAATGAGCCTGCTGAGGTAAAAGCCCGCAATCATTCCAGTGATGTGGTCAAGGCTGCCAACATGATGCAGTACAGTGAGCGCCCTGATGCTCAGGCATCAGCTGAGGTCTTTATGGCCGCCACCGACGGCAGGGCCCCAGCCGCCACCGCCGACACCGCAGCTGCAGCCGCTGTCACCGCCGCTACTGATGCAGCAGCTGACAGCAGCATTCAGCCTCAGCCATATGAGGTTTCAGATGCAGGCGCTGCGGCTGCTGCTGGTGCAGCTGCAGCTGCTGTACAAAACGGTTTGCATAGTGAATCTGATGTGCACTGTGCCGCTCAGGGAGCTACTGCTGCCGAGGCTACTGCCGCTGCAGCCGGAGGGGCTGACCCGCATGTCCTGCAGGTAGCTGATGGATCCTGGGCCGTGCAGTCACAGGAAATCAGCTCGGTATCTACCAAAGACTTCCCGTCAGATCTGATTGATGGCAATTGTGTTGCCATGTCATATGAGGGCAGTCAGGCAGCAGGCAGCTTTGACAGCAATGATCTGTATCACCGCCGTATGATTATGGAGGCCGAGCAGGCCGCTATGGATGATATGAAATATGCGGCTAATTCGGTTACCGTACCTGAAGATCTCAGCGCCGGTTTTGAAGCTGTTGATGCCAAAGACCCTGATGTGCAGAGCCATGTGCTCAACCATGCCCATGATGAGGGCCATGATCTGGTGCGTCCTGAGCATCTGCAAAGCGAAGAAGTAGATCGTTCCAGCGCTCAGTCAGTATTGCAAAGTTCCGATACCAGAGGCGCGCTTGAGGCCGCACAGGCTTTACTGTCCAATCTCCATGAGGTCGAGCCTCAGGACAATTAAGCTCAGAACCTGCCAACTGTGGCCGCAGCGGCAGCGCCGTAGCTGCCGTGCCGCAGCTGTCGTGCCGCAGTCAGAGGCAGCGGCCGCTGGGCCGGAGACGCACTGCACTGCCTTGGCAAGCCAGGGCGGTACTGGGCAGGCGGGCCGCTGGGCCTGAGGATATCAGCAGCATTTGGTTTTCAGCCGGGTGGCACTTGAGGGTGCCTTTTTAGCACGAGGTTTTTACGATGAACAGCAGCCAGTCGGGTAAGCAGAATCTGCTTGAAGGCAGGCAGGTGCCTGGCTATTGGATTTTCCGTGGTGATACACGCCAGTTCATGCTGGATGTTAATTGCGCCGCGATTTTTGGTATCGAGCAAATCAATGAGTGGATCTCCGAGGATGTGGTGCTTGAGCATATCACCATGACCAATATGGAGCGCTACTTCCGTGTAACTGATACCCGGGATCTGGGCAGCATTATCTTTGAGGACATCAGAATCACTCAGGGACCTAATGCCGGTCAGTCCTATGTCATCAATGGCTCTGTTCTGACCCGCTTCCCCGATGGCAAGGTGCGTTACGCCACCGGCTATATGGTTAATGCCCAGTCTACTTTCTCGGAGTTTATCGCCAGGGAAATTGCCGGAGATGACTTCTTCTCCTGGGACGTTGAATCAGGCCGCCTGCGCTTTTCCTCCAGCTACTGCCGTCTGCTGGGCTATGATGAAAGTGAGTTCCCTCAGACCTGGGATGAGTGGGTTGCCCTGGTGCACCCTGATGACAGGGACATGATGGAAATCGAACATCACATCACTGTAACTCCTTACTACGGCGACAGCTTTGAGTTCTGTCTGCGCCTGCGTCACTACGATGGTCACTACATCTGGGCACTGGGCCGTGGCATTGTGCTGGGCCGTAATGAAAACGGCGTAGCTACCTCTCTGATTGGCAGCTTTTCGGACATCAATCTTGTCCAGGATAACTTTGACAACATCAAGCAGCTGCTTTACACCGACACTCTTACGGGCCTGAAAAACCGCTCCTTCTTCCAGCACAATTCAGCCAGGTGGCAGGATGAGCGCTCCGCTCCCGTTTCTGTTATTTATGCTGATGTTACCGGTCTTAAGATTACCAATGATGTGCTTGGTCATGCCGATGGCGACATTCTGCTGCTGACTGTAACCGAGGCCCTGACCACAGTTGTTACCCGTCCGTGCGATATCATGCGCCTTGCCGGTGATGAGTTCCTGGTTATTATGACCCGCTGTGATGCCGATGAATGCGCCGCCATTATGAACGATATGGTGGCTTATATCGACAGGCACAACAGCTCTCCTGAGGTTATGCCTACCTTCGTGGGCTTTGGACGCGCCACCATGGGCGAGGTAGAGCAGGATACCCTGCACGCCTGTATTGAGCGTGCTGACGTGCGCATGCAGGCCAACAAGGACGCCAACCGCAAGGACAATTACGGCAAGCTCAAGGTTTACCTTGAAAAGCGCAAGGGACGTCCTGTTTCCATGCGTGATGGCCGTCGTCTTGAATACCTCTCACCTGAGCAGCGCGAGCACATGCACGATGGTGTACCTGACGCCGCTATTGATATGGCAGCTGCAGCTGCCGCTGCAGCTGGAGCCATACCGAACGTTCCAGGTGCCATCGCTGCTCCGGCTGGCACACCGGCTGCCGCTGCACTGGCAGCAGCCTCTGAAGAGCATGACCCTTCTGTGGGACAGGTTCAGACCCGTCCTGAGGAACTTGCTGACAGTCAGTCCCAGCCAGTACTGTCACAGGCAGATGACGGGCAGGCGACGTTGCGTGTAGCATCTGAAGTGGTCACCTCTGCTTCAGATCAGTCTTGTGCCCTGATTCCAGGTACAGCTCTGCCAGCTTCGGCTGGTTCTGGGGTTAAGCCTGAACAAATCATGGCCCGTCCAGGTCAGGAGGGCGCCCGTATGACCACTGTGCGCACCGCCAAGACCCCATATTAGATATTTGCAGGCATCAGGCTGTCACCCGCCAGGCCTCAACAAGACAAAAAGCCAGAGCTCCCTGTTTGCAGGATGCTCTGGCTTTTGTCATTACGGACAGCGAAAAACAACCCGGCGGGCTGCATCACCTGACACAGCCCACTGCGCTGAGCCCGGTTATGGCAGCAAGGCGCGGATGCTGTCTGTGGCCTGTAGTGGACGCTGTATGCAGCCGGTAGTGTACGCTGTCTGTAGCCGGTTGTGGACGCTGTATGCTGCGGTAGTGGACGCTGTGTGTAATGCGCTTTCTAAAGCGTTATAAGAGTGTAAATTGCCAGACTGAAGAAGATCAGGGCGGAGGCGCTGTTGAGTATCAGGTTAAAGCGTGGTGACTTGAATGCTGTGCTTAAAGTGCCGGCAAAAACAGCAATGGCACTGAACACAATAATGGTAGCGGCAGTGAAAATCAGGCCCAGCAGCGTCATCCATGCCATAAGCTCAAGGCCATGGGCATTTGGGGGCAGAAACTGAGGGAAGAATGACAGGAAGAACAGCTGCACCTTGGGATTGGTGATGTTCATGATAAAGCCACGGCGCACCAGCCTGCCCATACTCAGTGACTCAGTTGCCGCCGCAGACCCGCCATCAGAAGGGCCAGCTGAATCGGCAGCCGCAGGCCTGCCTGCAGGGGCGGTTGCATCACCTGCGGCAGTGCCCGCAGCAGCCGCATCAGCGGCGGCGGATGCTGGTGCCGATGGCGCACGACTGGCGCGCAGCAGGGAAATGGTAGCGCGCGTGGCGCCCAGAGTAAGCCAGAGCAGATAGCCGGCACCGGCGAGCTTTATCACAGTAAGCAGTACCGGCATCCCCGATACAAAGGCCGTTACTCCGGCTATCATGCAGGCTGTCTGGACCAAAATGCCAAGGCAGAGGCCGGTAATGACAGCAATGCCACGCCTTACGCCATAAAGGGCACTGTTGGTAAGTACAAAGATATTGTCAGGGCCGGGAGCCAGAGACAGGATAAGTGAGGTCAGAGCAAAGGAAAGGATAAGACTGATGCTCATGGCAAATCATTATGTTTGAGGGGCACAAATGACCATGGTCCTGCACTGCAGGGCCATGGCAGGACGGCCATGCTGCCTGACTGGGCATGGCACGGCATGGTCTGGCAGCGCCTGCCCTTTCATTGCAAGGTCAGACGGGGCCGGGGCGGATTAGAGGTCTTCGCTTGAATACATGAGCAGTCTTGCCATCAGCCTGGTATGTTGTGCTGTGGCATTTAAGCATGGGATGTAGCTGAAAGACTCGCCGCCGTGATTCATAAACTGTTCACGCAGATTGATGTCGATGTCATAAAGGGTCTCAAGGCAGTCAGTAGAGAAGCCCGGCGCCATTACTACCAGACGGGTTACGCCTTTGGCCAGCAGGGCATCAACATGCTCCTCAAGATATGGCTGCAGCCATGGCATAGGGCCCATCTTGCTCTGGAAAGCAATGGAGCTGCGGGTATCATCAAGTCCCAGCTGACGGAAAATGGCATCAGAGGTGTTGCGGCACTCGTTGAGATAAGGATCGCCCAGAGTGATATAGGTCTTTGGCAGGCTGTGATAGGTCAGCAACAGGTGGGAGCGCGGATCAGCAAGGGACTGAGCTGCCATGGAGGCAACGCTGGAGATGTAGAAATCGTTGGTGCTGTAGCTGCGTACCATGGCAAAGGTAGCCTGAGGGAAGGTCTTTTTGAGCTCTTCAAGCTCAAGGCGTGGGCGCTTTGAAGTGGTGTCTGAATACTGAGGGAAGAGCGGAATAACAGTGATATGACCAAAGCCCTTTGAAATCAGGGCACTGGCAATTTCCTTGAGGCCATCGCCAGTGTAGGCATAGGCAGGAACCACCACGTATTCGACATTCTCGCCGCTGCAGGCTGCACGGGCTGCAGTGCTTTTGCACATTGAGGCGTCAAAAAGAACATTGCTGTCATTACCTGCAAAACCACCAGCTCCGAAAAAGGAAGATGCTGAAGGGGATGCAATGGAGGCAAAAGAGGTTGCAGCTGCGGCGGGCGCTACCTCAGAGGCTGTGCCCTGAGCACGCTTTGCCTGGGCTGCTGCCTGGTTATGTTCGGTCAGCAGGGTGTGCAGTTCTGAACACAGCTGCTCCATGTCGCGCAGATAAGGGTTTTTGCCGTCAACGAATATTTTGTCATAACGGCCTACAAGGCGCTGAGGTCGTGATTTTAAAATCATGTTCCTCAGTATTGGCTGCCATAAGAAGCGTGGCAGCTTTACTACCAGCTTGTCTGACAAAAAGCGGTTGATATAGTCTCTGATGCAGGCCGGATCAAGATTTTCAGGAGATCCAATGGTATAGAGTATGACAGCATGTTTGGACATAACATTTCCCTTTTGTTCTTATCAGGCAGGTGCAGTTGCACAAAACATATGATCGCCCCACATTAGAAGCGCAGACAGATGATTATTATAACAGTATGAATGAGCCGCTTTTATGACGACCATCCCGCCCTGAAAATAAGTTTGTCCTGTCCAGTCACTTAATGCACGCAGCGCCCTGTAGCGCAGGGAGCATGTACGGCGGCGGCGCACCATGGCGCAGCGCACCAGGTGCAGCGCCATGGTAGCTCTGCCGTTCAGGCCGGCCGGGCCGACGTGTCAGGCCGGGAGGCTGTCCGCTTTGTGGCGGTGCACAAAACACAGGGCCGGCAGCGTGAGCTGTCGGCCCTGTGGATTTCAGATCTGTGCCTGACTGAGTTGCCCTTAACAGGGCATTGGATTATCAGGCCTTAGCCTTGCCGGCTGCAAGACGATCAGCGCGGCGGCAGGCAGCTGCAGTGAACAGTACGTCAGTAGAGGAGTTCAGAGCAGTCTCAGAGGAGTCTTGAATTACGCCGATAATAAAGCCGATACCTACGATCTGCATGGCAACGTCATTTGGAATGCCGAAGATGGAGCAGGCCAGAGGAATAAGCATCAGGGAACCGCCGGCTACACCTGAGGCGCCGCAGGCACAGACTACGGAAACTACGCTCATGAGCACGCTGGAGAAGAAGTCCACCTCTACACCCAGGGTGTGTACGGCAGCCATGGTCATGATAACGATGGTAACACCGGCACCGGACATGTTGATGGCACTGCCCAGAGGAATGGTGATGGAGTAGGTCTCACGTGGCAGCTTAAGTTCTTCACACAGAGCAAGGTTCACTGGCAGATTGGCAGCAGATGAACGGGTGAAGAAAGCTGTGGTACCTGACTTGGCAATACAGGTCATGATAAGAGGATATGGATTTTCGCGGGTGGCAGCATAGACCAGAGCGGCATTGATACCAAAAGCGATAATCAGCATGGTGGCTACCAGAACCACTACTACATGGACGTAGTTTAAGAGGTTGGCAAAACCGCCCTCGGCAGTAGCTGAGCTGAATACCAGACCCATAACACCCAGAGGAGCAAAGCGGATAACCATACGGACTACGGCAGCTACGGACTGGGCCAGATCCTCAAGTACGCGCTTGGTATTGTCGTGAGCAGCACGGAAAGCAAGACCAAGTGCAATGGACCACAGCAGAATGCAGATAAAATTGCCGGTGAGCAGGGCATTGAAAGGATTATCAATGGCCTGTCTGATGACATTGGAAAGCACTTCGCCAATGCCCATTGGAGGGGTAACGCCCTCTACGGCATCCTGCAGCTGGGTGAAGTTGCTTGGAAAAATGTAGCTCATGGCTACGGCCAGAGTAGAGGCCATCAGCATGGAAACTATATAAAGGAAAACTACCGGCTTAACATTGGAGTTGGTACCTTTCTGGTGACGGGCAATGGCGGCTGCTACCAGAACAAATACCAGCAGCGGAGCAATGGCCTTAAGCGCTCTTACGAAGAGGTCACCGAACATGGGAATTACAGATTTGTCATTTGGGAAAATAAGGGCCAGCACGATACCGGCAATAAGACCAATGACAACCTGCAGGATGAAAGGTACGCGGTTGAGAGTCTGAGCGAGTGGGAATTTGTTGTTGACTGGTTCTGACATTTGGAAAAACTCCAATGTTAGCTGACCATAGGATGCGCTGCTTGTCGATGCAGGCAAACCACCTTGGGGTGCCTTATGCTCTCATTGTGACAAGGCCCCGGCCATACGGCTGAGTATTGTGTGTTCAGCCTGCACAGCCTCAGTGCAGTTCCATAGTTAAAAAGTACAGGTGGTCGGTCAGATGAATGAAGCATACTCCAGGGCCCTGCCTACCATGCAGGCGCTCTTTGGAGTGCATCATGAGTATAAAACCAGGCTGTCAGGGAGCCTTGACGGGCGGTTCCCCGAAGACAGTCAGGTGCTCGATACTCTGATGCGCTCTGGATACTGGCATCTTTTGACGTGCTGAAAGCCTGCCACAGTCTGCGCCACGGGGCATCTGACCCTCAGGCAGACTGCCATGGCATAAGGGCGGCTGCAGCTCAGTATCCGGTGCGTAAGAAATGACAGCTGCGGGCATTAACCTCAATGCCGCCCATAACGGGCATGGCATCTTATGAGCAGGTTGGGCGCACACAGCAGGACATGATCCGGCAGAAGGGAGCTCATTACGCACAAAAACAGGTCCATTATATATGTGGAAAATGGCCAGACCCGGTGCAAATCATGATTTTGCACTAGTATGGTGCGCGGGTGTCATCCTTTTTTGATCCAGCACACACCACAACAGCATCATGGCACCTTAATTTAGTGTCTGAAAAGGCCAAAAGTGCCAGCCCATACCTCAAAAGGCCCGTTTTCGCCCCAACCCCATCCCCATGCACTGCACCTGGCAGTCGCCCCGCAACTCCCAATGCAGTTCCTGCCTTTTGAGCCCTCAGTGCAGGCATGGGGCACGCCTGGGACAGCCTGGCCATTGGCTCCAGGGCATCCACAGTAACCAGGCTCCAGCAATGGGGCATGGCAGGGGCCATGTCCGAGGTCGTGTTCCGGGCATGCCCAGGTATGTTCAATGGGGCATGCCATAGCGGCATGAGTGGGGACCTGGAGGCAGGGACTGTCAGCAGGGATTTGCGGCGGGCAGAGCTGGCATTGAAGCTGATTTTTATGAGCAGCTTCACACTCTTAATGGTATAATGCGCCCCATCAGGATAGGTGTAATCCTTACCGGGCTGAGCCGATCGGCTGTGCCCTCTGACAGGCCTGTGACCCTGTCTTCTTTGTTTCTTTTCTTGTGGCCCAGATGAGGAAAGCTCCCAGCTGTCCAAATGGGTATCTTCTTATTATCTGTATCAGACTTTGCAAAGGATCAGCGGGGCCTGCCATTGTGAGCAGGACCTGACAGGCGCGCCTGTGCGCGCCGCGCCCGGCGCCGTGTGCGGCTGACGGGCAGGGCGGCTCAGTGTGCGTCACCTCTTGCTGCTCTGTGCTCTGATGACGGTAACAGCATGCCCGGCGGCATCTTTCTTCAAAACTGCTGTCTGCTCTGTCCCCGGCGGGGCGGTGTGGACGTGTCCGGCCTGCGTCATTGCCTGGGCTTGTGCCCGGGCTGCGGTCAGACTGGCTGACGGGCTGCCTGAATTTCTGATATTTACGTGATTTGCACGGTGGCATCCTCAGTAAAATCCATCCTGGATCTTGCTTAGGAGGCGCCGATTAAAGTAAGCTTTTGCTTTTTGCACGCAAAAGGGCACGCAAAATAGCAAGCCGTTGGGCATGCCATAGGGCGCGCCATGAGGCATGCCATAGGGCACGCCATGAGGCATGCCATAGGGCAAGCCATGCGGCACGCCCGGGTGTGCGCAGCGCCGTAAGGCGTCATACTGCCGCGATGCCGGGCAGGGACCTCCGCTCATGATGAAGAGGGCGGGAGTGCTCAGGGGGCTGCCATCCTGTATAAGGTGCAGCCGGGTTAATTTCCTTTAAGGAACAGGTTTCATGACTGTCGATTATCGTTTCTTTGTCACACAGAGGGCGCAGAATCCTGCCTGGAAACTGCTCTGCGCAACTCATGCGCCGGTGATTCTGACCTTTGTTCATGAGGCCTTTATCAGGCAGTCACGTACTGCAGCCCCTGAGTCTGAGCTGGTCGAAGTCCTCAAGGACATCATTTTCAATATCAATGGCGGCCGCCTCAATCATCAGTCAGCTGCCCTTGATAATGCAGCTTTCTTCCGCGATTTCATGAATGAAACCGGAGCTGATGCCGCCTCATTGCCTGGTGCCGGTCTTGACGGAAGCCTTGATGATGAGGGTGACGATGGCGAGGCTGAGCATGGGGGCTATGGTGCTTCCGGCGCCACAGGTGCCTCAGGCGGCGACGGAGGAGCTGATGGCGCTGATGCAGAGGATTCGGTGCAGGCCAGTGCTGAGCGTGCTGCAGCCCGCGCTGTTGAGCGCCGCCGCAAGGCTGATGAGCGTCTTGACAGCAATGAACTCAAGGATGAGCCGCTGTACTATCTGCGCCGCTGGTCTTCTGAAGAAGAGCGCTATTTCTTCTGCGAATATGAAGGCAGCAGCGACAGTGAGCCTGTTTACAAAATTACCCCTGACCTGCAGCGTGCCTATTCCTTTATCGTGAGCATGCACGATCAGAACCGCAACTTTATTCCTACCGAGTCGCGCTTCAAGGAACTCCTTGAGATCCTCAAGGAAGTGCATATGAGTACTGAGGGTAATGTTGAGGTATATCTTGAGGATCTGCTGGCCCAGCGTGAGGCTCTGGACCGTCAGATTGAAAAGGCCCGCCGTGGTGAGATCATCACCCTTTCTGACTCTCAGGTACGTGAGCGCTTCCTGCAGTTCCAGCATGATGCCATTGAGCTGGTTGATGACTTCCGTCAGGTGGAGTTCAATCTTGGTAATCTGGACAAGGAAATCATGCAGGACATTCTCAACTGGACCGGTCCGCGTGGTGAGCTGCTCGACAAGTACTTCAATCAGAATGAATACATTGAAAATACCGACCAGGGCCGTTCGGTAAAGGCCTTCTCCCGCCTGCTGCTGTCATCTTCAGATGACGAGCTCATTATCAAACGCATTGACAACCTTATGCATCATCCGGCCGTAGCTGATCTGCACAAGGATGAGCGTATCCACAATATTCACGATACCTGGCTGGCCTCACGACAGAATATCGAGCGCATCATGGGTGCCTCGACCAAGCGTATCAAGAGCTTCCTGCAGCCGGCCAATCTTGATGCCAACCGCTTCCTTAAGGAGCGCATCAAGTCCATTACCTCCAAGGTAATCTCCCTTACCCGTGAGGACGGCCTTGATAATCTGCCGCCTAAGCTCATCGAACTTGAGATTCCGCGTGCTGATATCAAAATTCCTTTTGACAGGCCTCTGGCTACCGTTTCTGACCGTCTTGAGTTCAATACTGAAATCAGGAATGACGAGTTCAGACCGGATGACCACCGTCTGTTTGATCAGGTAGTGGTAAACCCTGAGCTGCTGGCTCATCACATTGCCGAATACATGCTTGAAAAAGAGGAGGCTGATCTTATCGATATCGTTAAGAAACATCCTCTGGAGCACGGCATTACCGAGCTTACCACCTATGTGAAGCTGGCTATGGCCGGATTTGACCTTATTGAGGACAGCAGCCGCTACGATCTGTACCGCTGGGAGGCCGTTGACCCTGATGGCAACCGCGTTGCCCGCGTTGCCCGCCTCAAACACCTTACCTTAAAGCGCCGCTGATGGTGCATTGCGTTGGACAGGAGCCACCATGTCTGGATTTGATGACAGCACTGACAACAGTCAGGGCAATAAGCAGGATTACGATATGCTCTATGGTCAGCTCGACAGTCTTGCTGAGCAGGGAGCTGCCCTGAGTTCTGACTCTGCCGGTTCCGGCGCTGATGACGCCTGGGGCGGCAACTCTGCCTGGGCAAACCAGTGGGGCGCAGGCAGCCAGGAGGGCGATGCTGACGGTGATGGCAATGGCATGGACCAGACACCCGAAGACGCAGATGGTCAGGGTGATCGATCAGCACGCATCAGACTTGTAACTCCGGGAGCCCTGGTGGTCTATCTGCTCAAGGGCTATATCGACCGTGAGGACAATAAGCTGCTCTTTGAATCTCTGCTGCGTCAGGAGCGTGAGGTTGAGGAGTTCTGCCGCCGCATGTATCTGCGTCTGGTAGTTGACCATGATGCCGGCTATGCCTATGTGCGCTCTCTTACTGAAGAGGAAATGCCTGAGGACAACAGTCAGCGTCCTCCACAGCTGCTGACCCGCCGTGCCCTGCGCTTTTACGACAGCCTGATGCTTATTCTGCTGCGTCAGCGTCTGCTTGAGTTTGACATGTCAGGTCACTTTGGCCGTCTCGTTATGGAGCGCTCGGAGATTCTCTCCCTGGTCAAGACCTTCCTGCTCAATGTCAACAATGACAAGCGTCTTGATGACAATCTCAACCGTTCCATTGATGAGCTGTGCAGCCTTGGTCTGCTCTCCCGCAACAACTCCGGTGCTGCAGGCAGGAATAAGGGCAGGGAAAGCAAGGATATGGAGCGCTACGAGGTCAAGCGCATTATCAGTGTGATCATTACCCCTGAGATTCTCAAACAGGCCGATGACATTCTGGAAAGCTACGTTAAGCACATACGTGAAGGCGGCCGTTCCAAGAACCGCATTATGGACGGTGATGGAGAGGCAGGCATGGACGATGGCTTTGCCTCTGACTCTGCTCAGTAGCTTTGCGGAGCACTTTTTTCATGCAGGATTATTCTTTAACTGAGGACGGACACGAAGTAATGGACTCTGACAAGGATATCAACGAGAGCCAGAATCCTGAGCTCGACGCTCAGGAGCAGCAGGCTGCGCCAGCTGAGGCGGCTGTCGATGCTGCCATCGAGGCGGCCGCCGATGCGGCTGCTGACGCAGCTGACAGCGCTGCTGCTGACGGCACCGCCAGCGCAGCAAGCGGCGGCGTCGAGGGCGCAGCTGCGGGCTCTGACGGGGAAAAGATCCCTGATGCCGAGGCTGAAGTAGTCAACCTGGGCAGCGACAGTCTGCTTGAGATTGCCGATGATCAGGATGTAATGTCCCTTTCTGATGAGGAGCTGGCCCGCTTTGCCCGCCGTCCAGTCAGTTTTGAGGGCTTCCGTCTTGAGCGTGTGGACGTCTATAACTGGGGCAGCTTTAACAACAACGTAAAGTCTGTGTACTTTGGCGGCCAGAACGTTCTCATGACCGGTGATAACGGTGCGGGCAAGTCCTCCATTATTGACGCCATTACCGTACTGCTCTACGACGTCAAGAAGGTCACCTTCAACCAGGCAGCCGGTGCTGAAAAGGGCGAACGCTCTCTGTCGTCATACGTGCTCGGTCTTTATAAGAACGACAACAGCTCGGGCGTCAAGACCGAAATGGGTCTGCGTTCACGCGACAAGGCTGTGCTTACCGTACTGATGGCCACCTTCTACAACAAGGCCCTCAATGAGTATGTGGTACTGGTACAGTGCATGGTCATTGCCCGTCCCAAGAACACTCCAAGCCGTTACTACTTCATTGGTAACCGCGACTTCAATCTGCAAAATGACGTACTGCCGGTAAAGGACATACGCGATCTGGGCCGCAGACTTTCTGCTCTGGGTGCACAGCGCTATGACAGCTTCTCCCAGTACTACAGCCAGATGCAGCGTCTCTTTGGTATTGAGAATACCAAGGTGCTCGACCTGTTCTACAAGACCATTTCCATGAAGTCCATTAACAATATTTCGGACTTCGTGCGCAACCAGATGCTCGAGGATTTCAACGGCGATGAGCTGGTTGATCAGATGGTCGAGCGCTTTAATGATCTTGATGCCTCCTACCGCTCAGTAGAGGAGGCCCGCAAGCAGGTTCAGGCTCTGGAGCCAATTGTGGTCAAGGGTGAGGAATACAAGAATATCCGCACCCAGAAGGACTTCCTCAATCGCTGCTCTGACGGCGTAGGCCCTTATCTGTACAAGAAAAAGGCCGAGCTTATTACTGAGGAAATCGAGCGCAACAACAGAAGAATTTCCGAGCTTGAGGCTGAAGCTGCTCATACTGCAGAGCAGATTGAGTCCATCAGCGCTCATATGATGTCCACCACGCAGGAAATGTCTCAGCATGGCGGTAACCGCCGTGAAATGCTGGTGCAGAGCATCAATCACGAAAAGAGTTCCCGTGAGCGTGTGTTCCGTAACTACAACGTTATGGCAACCTTTATCACAACTCTGGACCTCAATCCTGTTACTGATGAGCGCAGCTTCAAGAGCATGATGTCCAGCCTCAGTACTCTGAGCGACAAGTTTGCCTCCAGCATTCAAAGCTATGAGGAAAGCATTACCTCGCGTAATGTAGAACTCAAACAGGAGAGCTCACGTCTGCTGGAAATCAACGATGAACTGCGTTCCCTGCGTGGTCGTAAGAGCAATCTGCCAAGCCGTCATATTGAGGTGCGTAACCGTATTGCCGCCCACATTGGCTGTAAGGATACCGATCTGCCTTTTGCCGGTGAGCTCATGCAGATCCGTGCTGATGAAAAGGCTCGCTGGGAGCTGGCCATTGAAAAGGTTCTCCATGGCTTTGCTCTGTCAATGCTGGTTCCTGAGGAGCACTATGCCGAGGTTGCAAGTTTCGTAAACAGCAACAATATTGGCATGCGTCTGGTGTTCTACCGCATCCGTGAGGCTGATGCCTCCACCAGTGCAGCAGCATCCACCACCATGGGCTCGGTCTTTGGCCGTCAGCTCAATGGCTTTGGCATGCGTTCAGGCTCTGAGACTCTGCCACGCAAGATTGAGATCAAAAACGATCCTGTCTTCCAGGGCTTCCTGCGCAATCACCTTGAAAAGAACTTCAACTATGTCTGTACTGAGGACATGACCGAGTTCCGTCAGGAGCGTATGGCCCTTACTCCAAGCGGTCTTAGCAAGGTAGGCGGACGCAACGAAAAGGACGATCGTCGTTCCCAGCACGGTAATGACTTCATTCTGGGCTGGTCCAACGAAGAAAAGATCCTCTTCCTGCAAAACGAGTACACCCGCTGCAACACCATGGTGTCTACCATTGAGGAGACCATCAAGGGACTGCGCAGCGATATGAGTACTATCGCCAACAAGCAGCAGATGATTGCCCGCCTGAGCGAAATTCAGGGCTATGAGTATGTGGACTATATGAGCATTGACGCCACTATTGAGCGTCTGCAGGCTGATCTTGATGAGATCAACCGCTCCAACGACATTGTGGCCACACTTACTCACAAGCTCGAAGAGTACCGTCAGGACAAGAAGAATCTCGAGGACCGTCTGAGCAACTGTCAGCGTGAGCTCGGTCAGCTCCAGTCCCGTAATGAAATGCACATGAATGAGCATCGTCATGCTCTTGATCTGTCCATTTCTGCTCAGTATCTGAGCGCCGAAATTATCAATGCCATCAACCACCTGGTAGAGAAGGCTCAGGAACGTCTTAAGTACACCACCCTGACCTATGACCGTGTGGAGCACCTGGTAAGCGAAATTGTTTCTGTGCTCAAGCATGAAAGTGCCAGCCTGACCGTGCGTGAAAACGCTCTGGCTCAGGAGCTGGTAAATCTGCAGAGCCGCTTTACTCAGAGCTTTGTTGTAGCCGGACGTAATCTTGATGCATCCCGTGCTGCAGCCTGGGAGGACTTCCGTGACTTCCTTGACAAGCTCATGCGTGACGATCTGCCACGCTTTGTCGATGCCTTCAAGGACAAGCTCAACCGCGAGACCATCGACCAGCTCGGTACCCTCAATGCCGCTCTGATTACTCAGTGCCGCAAGATTAAGGAGCGCATCTCCGACATTAACTCCATCATGAAGGATGTGGACTTCAATCCTGACCACTACATTCAGATGGAAGCCCGTGAAAGCCCTGACAATGAGATTAAGCAGTTCCGCATTGATCTGCGCAGCTGCACCACTCAGGAACAGGTTGAGGGTGAGGAAGAAGAGGGCTCATCAGCACTTGAGCGTGCCGAGCAGCGCTTCTACAAGGTTAAAGCCCTGATCGACCGCTTCAAGGGTGAGGTCAACGGTGCTGAAATTGACCGTCGCTGGCGTAACAAGGTAACTGACGTAAAGCAGTGGTTTGATTTTGCTGCCTCCGAACATACCCGTGAAGATGACAGCCAGGTTGACTACTACGAGGACTCAGGTGGTAAGTCCGGTGGTCAGAAAGAAAAGCTGGCCTATACCGTACTTGCTTCATCCATTGCCTATCAGTACCGCTCCAAGGCACGCCGTCAGGGTGGTATTGAGGTCAATGAGGCCCTGGACCGTGCCCAGATGGAAAGCGCCAGCGGCAATGATGAGAACGCAGCCGCTGCTGAGGCTGCTGCCCTTGCAGCCCAGCAAAATCAGAGCTACAACAGCTCCGATCGCTCTTATCGCTTCGTAATTATTGACGAAGCCTTCGGCCGTGGCTCACCTCAGTCTGTGGACTATGCTCTGACTCTGTTCAGCAAGTTCAATCTGCAGCTGCTGGTAGCTACCCCTATGCAGAAGCTCGACATCATTGAAAAGTATGTCAACCATGTAGCTTTTGTATACCGCGATGAGGACAGTCATGAGTCCACCGTACTCAATTACGAGCTCGATGACTATATCGTCAAGCGCCGTCTCAAGGAGCAGATTGCCCGTCCGGCCATACTCAATCGCAAGATTGAGGGCGATCCTTTAAGCGGCCTGAGCCCTGAGGAGGCTACCCGTCTGTACAATGAGCTCGATGAGCGCATTATCAGCGAGCAGGACCGCTTTGCCGGTCCAAGGGTCAACCCTGAGCGCCCAGCAACCGCATCAGCCTCCAGCGCCAATGATGGCGCCTCCGGTGGCGCAGGCGCCGCCGACAGCACTTCTGGCAGTGCCTCTGGCAGCGATGCTCAGCCAGCACCAAAGGCCGGCTCCCGCCGCCGCAAGGCTGCAGCATCAGCAGAAGCTGAAGCAGCCGCCGCTGCAGCTGACGCCGCCTCATCCTCTGCAGCTGACGCCGCTGCAGAGGGTACAGGCAGCGCAGGCGCTGAGGCTGCCACTGGCGATGCTTCAGAGGTCGGTGCCTGTGGCAACGCTCAGAGCGCTGCAGAGAGCAGCACTGACAGTGAGGCTGAAGGCGCCGCTGACAGCGTCCCTGAGGAAAATGTCGAAAATAAAGAAGACCACATGCATCTTAAGGGTGATGATGGCAAATACCTCGACCCTGAGGTCTACGCCTCCCGCCTGAAAGAAGAGCGCAAGCTCAATGAGGCCCGTCGTACTGATGAGGCTCTGTCCCGTCTGGATTTCCTGGATTCGCTGTACAGCACTCCGGGGGACGAGGACTCAGTGGTCGATATCTCCATTGACGACTCCAGGGGCTACGATGCAGCAAAGGGTACCTCAGAGGATGGGGATCAGGTCTTTATGTATGACCTTGAGCCTGAGTTCAATGAGGAGCGCGCTTCGGCAAAGAAAGGCAAAAAGAAGGCTAAGGAAGAGGAAGAGGAACCTCATTATGAGCATTCTCTTGACGAACTGGTCATTGAGGATGACGACGAGGACGACCTCTGATAACAGCCATGGCCGGCTTTTCTGACAGTACTTGCTTAAGGTCATTACTGAACTTCATTACTGACAGCAAAAGCCTGTCCCCTCAAAGGCATCGCAGCTAAGGCTGCGGTGCCTTTGCCCTGATTAGGCCCTGCACAACGCCAGTGCTGCCCGGATCCACGGGGATCGTGCCTATGCCAGGTCCGCGCCTTATGGCATGGCATGGCATGGCCTGCGCCAGTGCGCCTGTGCGCAGGGAACGCAACCTCAGGGGGCATTTTGAGCCACGGTGGGGCGTGTTCAGATCGCTTTATAAAGGCTGTTGGGATTGTTTGAGGGCTGCCGTATAATGGCCCTGAATCCCGCAGGCACAGTGTATGCCCTCTAAACTTTCCTGGCATGGCCAGAGCTTGCAGGATCGCGAGATAAAACAGCCGTTTTGCGGGCATTAAATATTTATTTCCAGTCAGCAGGTATTACCTGCATCAGGGATGCTTATGATCAGCAGCTTTTTTAAACGCCTTTGTGGCACTGTTACAGTATGTGCCGTGATTTCCAGCGGCATGATGGCTGCCTCACAGGTACAGGCCGCTCATGGCAGCTACAATCCCATGATGCCTCGTCAGCTTACTGCTGAGGCCTCTCAGACTGATTATTCGTACGGTTACAGTATTCTGTCAGGTCATGCCATCGATACCCTTGATACTCCTAACCGTTACATGTGGTATCTCAACTACAATATTCTCGACAATTATGTGCTCCGTCCGGCAGCTCACGGCTATGCAAAGCTGCCAAAGGGAGTACAGAGCTCGGTAGGTAATTTCTTTAACAACCTCTCTGAGGTCAATAACGTGCCTAACAATATTCTGGTAGGCCGTTTTGCTGATTCTGGTACCTCGCTGCTGCGTCTTGCCATCAACAGCACCATTGGCATTCTGGGCTTTTTTGATGTGGCCTCATACATTGGCCTTGAGTACCGCCCTATGAGCATGAGTACCGTTCTGGGCAAAGGCAAAGTAGAGCAGGGTCCTTTCATGATGGTTCCACTTTATGGTCCAACTACTGCCCGTGAGGTCCATGGCGACACCATCGACGGTATGCCATTTGCCTTCCTGTCATGGCCGGTGACACTGGGCAAGTTCGTGATTGAGGGCGTGCACAACCGTGCTCAGCTTATCGATCAGGAAGGTGTGATTGACAATGCTGTAGACCCATACATTCAGACCCGTGATGTCTTCCTCATGTATGGTGAGAACAAGGTCAATCCGGTTCAGGACGGCGAAGTACAGAGCGATGACGGCTTTGACGAAAGCCTGCTCGACGAGATTGACGGCTGACAGTTTTAAGCTGTCCATACCCGGCCCGGTCAGTGCCCTCAACAGGGCACTTCCGGGCCTTTTGATTTTTTACGGGCCCCATCCCTGTCGGGCAGTCCCTGTAGGGCTCCGTCCCGGCTGTTGCCTGCCCTGGCAAGGCTGCAGCCATGGCCATGACCCTGTCGGGCCCTGGCTCGTTGTGGTCCTGACCCATGCCCAGTCAGGACCAGGGCCGCCCGTGGCCTGGCCTGGCCTGACTCAGCCGGGTGAGCATTGCCCGGGCATAACTTATGAGTGATTGTGTGGAGGGGCAGTGCTGCTGCCTTAAAAGGAGTACATGGTGATTAAGCAAACTACAGATGCTCAGCTGCACAGAGAGCAGCTTGATGAGCTGCGCAGCCGCATTGATGACCTGGATGATGAAATTGCCAGTCTGATTCAGTCCCGTATGAATCTGGTTCACAGCGCAGCCGCCATCAAATCAAGCTCTGGTGAGGGAGCGGTCAGCCCGGTACGCGAGCAGAGCATTCTTGAGCATGGTGCCGCCCTGGAGCGCAAGTACGGCCTGCCACCGTCGTTGATGCAGGATCTGCAGCGCCGTATTCTGCGCGAGTCTTATGTCGACAAAGGATCAGGTGCCTTTGCTCAGGCCCACTTTGAACACCACCATGACGAAATGGCCACTAACGACATATGTGCATCCGAGGCAGCACCGGCTGCATCCACAGCAGCCGGTGCTGCAGCGTCTTCGTCCGCTCCAGCTGCTGACAGCGACATCTGTCATGTATGCATTGTTGGTGGTCAGGGCGCCATGGGCCGCTTCTTTGCCCGCTATCTGGAGGCTGCGGCATATCAGGTAAGCACTGTGGATGTTGGGGATTATGCTGTAGATGAGCAGGGCAGGGCTATAAGCTCTCCTGAGGACTCAGTGGCTGCAGCCCGTCTCAGGCAGGCTGACTGGTGCATTGTTTCCGTGCCTATTGATGTTACTGCCAGGGTAATTGAGCAGGTATGCGCCTTTATACGTCCTGACTGTGTGCTCAGTGATCTGACATCGGTCAAGGGCGAGCCGCTGCAGGCCATGCTGCGCTGCCATAAGGGACCGGTGCTGGGACTGCACCCAATGTTTGGTCCTGATACCTTCTCCCTGGTAAAGCAGGTAGTAGTGAGTGTGCCTGGACGCGACCACTCAAGCTGTGCCTTTATCGAAGAGCAGCTGCGTATCTTTGGAGCCCGTGTGGTCACCTGCAGCGCCCGTGAGCACGATGATGCCATGAGGGTGATTCAGGCACTGCGCCACTTCACCACCATTGCCTACGGCAACTTCCTGCGACAGCGCTTTGGCAACAGCATCAGCAGCCCGGCTGCAGATGGGGCTGCCGCTACCCAGGCAAATCCAGCATCACCTGCCAGTGCAGGGCAGCATGAAGCTGGTCAGCCGGGCAGCCGCTTTATTGAGCAGCTGCTGCAGCTGAGCTCTCCTATTTACCGTCTGGAGCTTATGATGGTGGGCCGTCTTTTTGCTCAGGATCCTGGGCTGTACTGTGAGATTATTTCTTCGTCAGAGCTTAATCTGGAGCTTATTGAGCAATATGTGGACTGTGCTTCCCGCGCCCTGCAGATGCTGCGTAATGATGACAAGGAAGGCTTTATTGAGCAGTTCCGTGAAACAAACGCTTTCTTTGGTGACTTTGCCCGCATGTTCCTGAGGGAAAGCGGTACCGTGCTTGCCCTGGTGCAGGACAGCTGCCGCCTGTAACCTGCAGCCCGGCCGCCTTCCGCCGCCCGGCCAGTTCCTGGCTGCAGGCGCGCCCGGCGCGGCAGCATGGCTGCTGCCATGTAGCTGCCGGTCCAGCTGCCCTGCAGACGGCATTGCTGGTGCCGTGCAGCTGCCCTGCAGACGGCATTGCTGGTGCCGTGCAGCTGCCCTGAAGACGGCATTGCAGCTGCCGTGCAGGTGCCGTGCAGACGGCATTACGGCTGCCATGCAGATGCCGGTTCAGCTGCCGCGCATATGCCATTGCAGCTGCCAGGGGGGCAAGGTTATGACGGCTTATCATTGGGGTGCTTGTGTTATTATTATTGACTGTTTTTCTGACCGTCATTGATGTCAAAAGTTAAGAGCAAAGGCGCAAAGGTTGGCGTATGTTCACATTGGGATTCCTCAAAAAGACTCTGTTCTGGCTGCTGGTGCTGCTGGCTGTTTTCTGTCTGTTGCTGGTAGCTCAGATTAAGACGGCTACCTGGCTGTTTGACAGCAAAATTGGCAGTACTCTTGCCAAAATTGAAAACCGCGTTCCTGGACTGCAGCTTGAGTACACACCTTCTAATGACAGCTTTACCGAGCGCAAGGGCCGCCTTTTCTACCGTTTGCCGTTAAAACCAGGCAATACTCTGGGAGAGGACTTTATTTCAGGTGCCATAGACCTGCGTCTGCTCTTCGGTCCGCTGCGCCTGTCCGGTGCTGTGCAGTCAGTAGCCGGTGCCGGTAACCTGGAGGCTATTCTGGCCAAGTACCATGTTGATCCTGTCTCCTTTACCGGTGTGTTCAATGCAACTGCAGTCTCACCAAAGCTTGAGGGCAGTTTAAAGACTGATTCTTTCCTTATTCCTACCAGTACCGGTATCTGTAAACTGGGCCAGAACTCGCTGAGCTTCCATGCCACCTCCACTGAAGATGTGGATGTGTCTTTCCGCTCAGCAGGTGCCGTTTGCGAAGGCGCAATGCGCTATAACGACAAGCCTAATTACCGCCTTGATCTGACCGGTCTTGATGTGCGCTTCCTGCCACGTATCATCGACAAAAAGCCGCACTTTGAAAGCCTGGTGGTCAATCTCCAGCAGCTGGAGTTCAAATTCTCCACCCTCTATGCCATTGGCTTTGACCCTGATGACAATGTGCGCGATCCTTCCATTCAGGACGCCATTTCCTTTAACAATATCTCAACCATGATTACCCTGACCCAGCCTGACAGTGAGGGCATGACCCGTCTGTCCTTTGAAAACAGCGGTAATTACGGCTTTGCCTTCCCTTATATACGCTACAACGTGGTTCAGCCTTACTATCAGCTCGATAATTTCAAAATTGATGCGGATATTGAGCGCATCTCCATTCCTAACCTGCTGTCCGCTGCTCAGAATATTGTGAAGTCTGCCGACAGTGAGTTTGATACCAAAAAGGTGGTGCACGAGATCTTACGTGGCTTTACCGATCTCATTACTCTCACTGTTAATAACTTTGGCTACAGCCATAAAGGTGAGAGCTTTAATATCAGCGGTAAGACCTTGCTCTCCTTTGACGAGCATGGCGCCAAGCCAAAGATTTCCCGCTTTGACTCTGAATATAAGATCAGAGCTGACCGCAATCTGGTGCTGGAGGTTGCCGGTGAGGATTACTCACGTCTGATCCATGATGGTGTAGCTGCAGGTCAGATTACTGATGATGGTGTTCAGTACACCACCGAAGTAAAGCTTCAGGGCAAGAGCGTCACCATGAACGGTATTCCTCTTACTGATCTCAAGACTCAGGATGACCTGCTCTACGAAGAGGAGCAGCGTGCCCTTAAGGAGCAGCAGGCTCAGGAGCAGGCCGATAAGGCAGCTCTGGAGGCTGAAATTGAAGCTGCCAAGCGCGCTCAGGAGAATCTGCCATCACTGGTTGAGGGCAATCTCAACAGCGCCAGCGACATGCCGGCCGAAGCCGAATAATCTGGCCAGCAGCCAGGTCAGCGGCCGCCCGCCGTAAGGTCCGCTGACCGGCCGCCGTAAGGGCCGCTGACCGGCCGCCGTAAGGGCCGCTGACTGGACTGCCGCAGACCAGCATGGCAGCGCCTGGTGCTGCCAGGTGCGTCCCATGGCACTGACATTGAGCTGAGCTTTCCAGGAATAAATGCCAAAATAATGTTAACCTGACAGAAAACAAGATAAATAACAGCTTTATTGAGCACATAGTGGTTCAATATTGCATATCCAGCTCATTCTCATTTCGGAGTAGGGCCCTATGACTACAAGTTCTTATACTTTATTAGATGATGACAGCTTCACATTCAAGATTGATCACCTTGGGTTAGTTGCTGCGCTCATGTCAGAGGATGATCTTATTTCCAAGGTTAACTTGATGATTCCTGAGATTGGTCCACATGTTAAGCTGACATCAGGAGAGCTGTTCAGGATAATGGTTCTGCGCATGACCAGCAATTTCAATCCTGGTGGTCTGAACAGCATACAGAAATGGGCAGGAACGGTACCTTCAAGCTTACTTGGTTACGTTGGTGAAGATGAGAACATCGTAAAGGCAACCAACAGGTTTGCTATAGGTCGCATGTTGGACAAGATATCTGAGTATGGTCCAGCCTCCTTTCTAATCGACTTCATGGCTACCGTTACCCCTGCAGAAGAAGTACAACAAGCACATATGGACAGTACCTCTATCCATAGTCACATGATGCCCCAGGATAACACTACTCTTGAGATTGCTGATCCTGAACTTATACGTTCTATGCTTGCAGAGAATGAAGAGTTGCCTCGTGAGCTTCTCAAGGGCAATCAACCTGTTTCAATCAAGCATGACTACTCAAGAGATGGTCATCCTGAGCTTGCGCAAATAGGCATCCTGGGCGTATCTACAAGAACATCTGCATGCGGGCGCCCTCACCTGATTTTTGCTGCCCCTGTCAGCGGCAACGAAAATGATATTTCAAGATTTAAATCTTTCGCAATGGATGGTGAGCTGCATTCTTTAAAGCAGAAGTATCCGAATCTCTCCTTGCTCGTTATGGACTCAGCAGGTGCCACACCAGAGACTCTTTCTGCATGCAAGAAGCTCGGCATCAATGTCATTACAAGAATGCCAGACAAATGCGTCAAGACTGAGCTGAAACAGGCTGCAGATGGTCTGCTTGCATTCGATGAATTTGAAGTCAAGGACAGTAATCAAACTGATGGGCCAGCTGTTACTGTCAAGTACGCATGGCTTCCAAATCAGGAATTCGGCAAATCTGAAGAGTCCTCTGTTGGGCTAAAACGTATCATGTTCATTGCTGAAGCAAACCGGTCTGCCAAGGAGAGGACAGTCAGAGCAAGAGCTAATAAAGAGCTGAAAGAGATCAGCAAAAAGCTGGAAAATCTCTGGACAACCCCTGGATCCTGTATGAATGACGCTGTGCGTGACTTTGAAGAGATTCAAAAGAAGCTTCGCCTTTGCTCCATTTGTACCCCTGAGTTCGAGGAAGTCTTCGGCTACACTCACAGAGGCAGACCAAAGAATGGTGAGGCCAAGTCTGTTATCGGAGTGAGAGTTAAGGCTACAGCCTGCACAGATGATGAGGCTATAGCCAAAGCCATAGAGAAGGAGCTCTACTACGTTACAGCCACAACTGATACCAGCATGGAGACAACACGTGAGTCTGCCAGAATCCTGTATCAGACATACCACGGACAATCAGACATTGAGGAGGTATGGAAGAGCATCAAAGCTACAGGAACCTTCTTTGACAGCTTCTTCTTCAAAAGCGAAAAGCGTATGCATGCGCTGGTTGTAGTCATGGCAATTGCTAACTTCTACGCTCAAAGAGTTCTTGAGTTGATCGCAACTGTTTGCATTGATAATGGGCGCAAAATATCACTCGACAGTGAGCCAGATTGCCAGCGCCCATCATGGAAGCAGCTGCTTAAGTTCTCTGATGAAACCTCAACTGTAGCAACATTCGACGCTGCCAGTATGCACTATTCCAGACGCTACAAGGATTCAATCTTTTACCTTGCTGCAAAGCTGTTGGGACAAAATGCCTTGGACTACTATGAATCCGAAGCACTGGTTAGAAGAGCCCAATATATTTACAGAACAGCGGTTGAGTGGGACAGAATCAGGCAAAATCAGGTGTTTATCAGGGCTTAGTTTTTTATTCCAAGGTTGCTCTGCTCAATGTCAGTGGCATGCCGGCCGCAGACGGAAACAAAAAAAAACCCGCCTTAATCTGACAGATTGTCAGAACAGGCGGGCTTTTTTATGTGCCTCTGTGCAGATGCGCTCAGTGGGGCTGACGCATCAGCTGCGAATACTCTTAAGAGTGAGGATAAAGCTCTGTCTCTTGCGGAAGAAAACCAGGAAGAAGAGCACCATGGAGGCTACAAGCAGACCGGCTGTAATAATCTGGCCCATCATCTTTGACGGGATTACGCCACCCTGAGTAAGGCTCATAATGGATGGAATAGCCACAAAGAGGAAGCTGATAAGCAGCACGCGGATATAGCGCACCATGGCCTCATTTGGGCTGTTGCGGCGGGCGAGCTTGACTGGAATGGTCATACCCTGACCTGGCTGCTGGTGATACTTTGGACCTTCAATAATTGCAGGACGGGCAGTATAGCGGAACAGAGCGGTCTTTACGCCAGGACGGGTAACCACCTCAAGCTTTATATCCAGCAGGCCATTGACGTTGCACTCAATTGCTTTTTCGATGAGAGCTGAGCGGCACTCACGCTCGGATGCGCCCTCAGCGGCGATGAGATACTCGCGCTCATCCTTGATGGTCTCATGCTCAGGATAGCGTGCTTCAGTGGTAAGACCTACCTTTTCATTGTGCATGACCAGAGCTTTTACTGAGGTCAGTACAGCCTTGCCCGGGCTGAACATGGATGGGGAGCTCTCTACGTCTGCCTCAACATCAGAGCCCATGGCCATAGCCTCATCAGAGGCAAAGGAACCCAGCTCAGCACGGTAGGTTTCAATACTTTCTGAGCAGTAGATATCGCAGAATCCTTTATCGCGATCGATCGCAATAACAGTGCCTTTCATCAAAAAAATCCTCCAAATTTGCCCGGCAATTATAGCACGCACCGCATATCTCTCCCCAAAAAGGCTAATCCCCATCACTATCCCGGTTTCAATCCCATCCCCATCCCCATCCCGGCCCAGGCCCATCGCATTCCTGTCGCAAGCCCGCCACTGCCTGCGCCAGTACCGGCCACTCTCGACGACCGCCATGACAGTCTTTGAGCAGACATGAACTGACATGAGCTGACTCTGTTAAGCATTGTCGGGACGAACCAGGATTTTTGTCGGCACTGGGCTGATATGAAAGCCAATGCGTACAGCAAAGGCTATAACCACCAGTTAAGGAAAAGCTGAATTATGCAGTACCTTATTCATTTTAGATTGCATATGTACCATGTACCTGAAATTTGAAATAACACATTACATATAATTTTGTAGAGTCTTTGCATCATGATTTTGCGCGCAACCGAATTGCCTTATTTATGAAATATTGGCTCAGCAAACAATGTTACTCATGCACCTCAGGGACGATAAATGTTGAGTCAGGCATAGACAGTGTAATCAACAGGTCACCTGGCTTTAATATGACCTGGATGCTTTCTAATACAATATGGTTAGCTGTATTATGCGATAAGGCGAGCTTTACCCTGGCATATTGCAAGGGGCAGCTCATTTGCGTAATTACCCTGCGCAAAAAAGCAGCTGGTCATATGTCATATGCCTGGTAAACTTCCCGGCGACTAACCGCAGATACTTGAGGCTGCAGGGGCTGAATGGCAACCAGGAGCGGCACGGCCTGCACGGCCAGCAAGGCCAGCTGACTATCATGGTAAGAACAGCCCGCATGGCCAGCACAGAGGGAAGAGTTGTTTGTGAGGCAGGAGACAGGCGCGAGGGCTTGCCATGAAAGTGCAGCTGAGGGAGCAGGGACTGTTTTCGGCCATGGACGTTTTCAGGCAAGGTTAGTAGAGCAGGGACTGTTTTCAGGAGAATTTGGTGGGGGGAAGGACGTTTTCGGTCAGGGGTATTGGTGCCATGGACGTTTTCCGGCCGGGTAAGTGTGCAGGTGATTTTTTGCGATTTTATCGGTTTTTGTGAATATAATGTCCTGGTGCTAAGCTTTTTTAGATACACTGTGAACGGGCTGGATTGTCCAGTCACTTCTTTCATATTTAGAGGTTGTCATGCGAATTTTGCTGTTCATTGCCATGCAGGTAGCCGTCCTTTTAGTGGTAGGCATTGTTGGCTCCATTCTTATGTCTCTCTTTGGCATCAGACTTTCTCCTGGCTCCTACACCGGTCTGTTTGTCATGTGCGCCATCTTTGGCTGCGTGGGCTCGATCGTTTCTCTGTTCATGTCAAAGTCCATGTGCAAGGCCTCTTATGGTGTCGAAATCATCACTTCACCACGTAATAATGCTGAAGCCTTTCTGTTAAACGAAGTGGCCTCCATGGCCCAGCGTGCCGGTATCGGCATGCCTGAGGTAGGTATCTACCACTCTGCCGAGCCAAATGCCTTTGCTACCGGCGCCTCCAAGGATAATGCCCTGGTGGCCGTATCAACCGGTCTTATGAACAATATGAGCGCCGATGAGATTCGTGGTGTACTGGGGCACGAAATCTCCCATATTTCCAATGGCGACATGGTTACCATGACCCTGCTGCAGGGCGTACTCAATACCTTTGTGTACTTCTTCTCCTACATTGCAGCTCAGGCCGTATCCGCTTTCTTCAGCCGCTCCAGCAGCGACTCAGAGTCCAGCAGCAGCAATCCTTTTATCTTCTACGCTGTTAACAGCGTTTTCCAGATTCTCTTCGGCATTCTGGCCACCATCATCTCCATGTGGTTCTCCCGTTACCGTGAGTACCGTGCTGATGCCGGCTCAGCTGACCTGGAGGGTACTCAGAGGATGATTGGTGCCCTGCAGGCTCTGCAGAGAATGTCTTCGCTGAATGTACAAAAAGAGGGTCAGTTCTCTGCCCTGTGCATCAATGGCGGCATTTCCGTATCCGAGCTCTTCATGAGCCACCCGCCACTTGAAAAGCGTATTGCCGCACTGCGTGCCCGTGGTCGTTAATCACAGCATCACCAGTAGCCTGACTGATTGCTCAGGCGGCCAGCCCTGAACTCCTGGTCTAAGCTCAGGATTTTAGGGCGATAGGCCAGCGGCCATGTGCCATGGCACTGGGTACTGACCATGGACAGGTAGACCATGGCTATGTGACTGTGAACCTCATGGCCTGGCAGGTCAGATACTGGCCAGGAAAAAAGGACAGCTGAAAAGCTGTCCTTTTTTCTTTGATGCCAAGTGGGGTGCGTAGTGGTAACCGGGATGTGACATAAATTTTTGTCCGATTATGATCCTTGTCATAAGCATGTCTCCAACGTATGTTGTATGGGCATTTTATGGGAATCTGTCCCGGTTTTCCGGCTTTTGAAGAGCATGTGTAAACAAGTGTAAATAATTCAGGAGCCGTCTCACAATTTTGTTAATTTCCTGTGAATTTTTATCATCACTGTACTAACCTAGAACGAGTGCATCAGTTTCTTTGCCTCCTGCCTTATTCAGTCAGTGTTACTGATTTATACAGTATGTGTTACCGATTGATACAGTCTGTGTGACTGATAACTGGCAGGTTGAACTGATGGCAAAGGCGCATCTGACGCCCTGAAAATGCTTTCCTGGCTCTTTATTAATGACACGACTGGACCGTGGAGGCCTGTCTGTTATAGAAATATCTCCGGATCGTATCTCAACCACACCGTGCACGTGCCCTTTTCCCGGGAGCCTTGCCTGATACATGGGGATGATGCCTTAACCTGCGGTATTGCTCCTTTGAGCCTTAAGGCTCACAGGCTGTTTTGCAATGCCCGTCGGGAAAGAATTTCCACGATCACATGCTGTTTGTATGCTTTATCTTTCTCAGGTCTTACTGGTCTGACTCATTTTCCCTCTGTTATGACTCCTTACTTTGCATTGAGGGAAGGTGTAAGCAACAGTCGGTATGTAGCCTGATGCCCGCTACTTTAAGGCCATGAGTTCATGGGCTTTTGCCGGTCTGAAGGTGCTCTTATCTACAGGGCTGATGATGCGGCCTGACCCTGACAAGGTCAGGTACACGACTTAGATATATCAGAGGACAAGTCTGTGAAGAATCTGAAACTTTCCGCAACTGCAGTGGCAGTGGGCGTAGCCCTTTCCTCTTTTGGCTCTGCAGCCTTTGCTGCTGACAACGGCAAGGCAACCGCTACCAATGTAGCTTTTGCTGACTTCACTCCTGTTGAATACACCACCAAAGAAAAGCCAAATGTCATCGTGATTACCATGGATGACCTCGGCTACGGTCAGCTTCCATACGATGAGACCTCATTCGATCCTAAGACCATGGAAAACCGCGAGCAGGTTGCCACTTTCAAGATCGATCCTCAGAAGGCCATTGAAGCAGCCCGTAACTCCACTCCTACACTGCGTTCCTTAATGGACGACGGCGTACGTCTGTCTCAGGGCTATGTTGCTCATGCCATGTCCGGCCCATCTCGTGCCGCCATCATGACCGCCCGTCAGCCATCACGCTATGGTGTATACGGTAATACTGACTCCCAGGACGGTATTCCAACATCAGAGACCTTCCTGCCAGAGCTTTTCCAGAATTACGGCTACTACACTGCCTGTGTGGGCAAGTGGCATCTGTCCAAGATTACCAATATTCCAGTTCCTGAAGAGCAGCAGACCCGTGACTACCATGACAATTTCGTCACCTATGGCGACGAGCCTGGTCAGCCACAAAATCGCGGCTTCACTTACTTCTTTGGCTTCCATCCAGCTGGCACAGCCTATTACAACTCACCTGCTCTCTTTGAAAACCGTGAGCATGTAAAGGCTGAGGGCTATATCTCCGACCAGCTCACTGAAGCTGCCATTAAGGCAGTAAACCGCGCTGATGCCATTGATCAGCCATTTATGCTCTATCTGGCCTACAGCGCTCCTCACCTTCCAAATGACGTAGCTGCTCCTGATGTTTATCAGAGCAAGTTCAACACCGGATCCAAGACTGCTGACAACTACTATGCCTCTGTCTACTCTGTAGACCAGGGTGTAAAGCGTCTGCTTGAGCAGCTGGACAAGAACGGTCAGCTGGACAACACCTTAATCTTCTTTACCTCTGACAACGGTGCTGTTATTGACGGACCTCTGCCATTAAATGGCGCTCAGGCCGGCTACAAGTCCCTGACTTATCCTGGCGGTGTTCACACCCCTATGTTCATGTACTGGAAGGGTAAGCTCAAGACCGGCAAGTACGACAAGCTCGTATCTGCCATGGACTTCTACCCAACAGCTCTGGATGCTGCCGGCATTCCTGTTCCAGAGGACCTCAAGCTTGACGGCGTATCCTTACTGCCATACGTAAACGGCAAGAATAAGGGCAACCCTCACGAAGCTCTGGTATGGCTGACTTCATTTTCACACTGGTTTGACGTACGCAATATTCCATTCTGGGATAACTACCACAAGTACGTACGCTTTGAGTCAGACCACTATCCTCATAACCCTAACACTGAGAACTTAAGCGAGTTTACCTACACTGTTCGTACCAACGACTATCAGCTTATCTATACCGCTGAGGATAATGCTACCCGTCTGTACGATCTGCGTGACCTCCAGCTCAAGAACGATCTCACCATGGACAAGCCTCAGGTTGTTGAGCAGCTCAAGAAGATTGCCCATGATCGTCTCAATGAGTCAGTGGCACCTTTAAACCAGATTAACCAGCCTAAGTATCAGAAGATTGTTGATGCCTTAGCCAGGTAACAGGCGCACAGTCAGGTCTGTCAGCTCTCCATGAGCGCAGACAGACCAGTTTGGCAGGTGATGGCAGTGCTGATGGACTGACCAGATAGCATGGACCACCATACCTGCTCCCATGCCGGGCCGATGTTAGGCTGATGCTTAACGGAAACCCGGCTTTTCTGTAATATGAGAGTTCAGGGCCGACCGTCCCGCCGCCTTTGGCGCTACGGCGCCAAAGGTGCCAGCCTGCCAGGCTGCATCCTTGCCACAGCCTGCAGCCAGGCGCAGCCCGACGGCGGAGCTGTCGGCCCTGAATTTTTATCATGCACTGGTGCTGCCCCTGCAGCTCTCTGCTGCAGGACAGTGGACAGTGCACTTGCCTTAAGCCTGGGATGACAGTTGTCAGCTGTCAGCAGCAGGCTGTCTTGTTTTTCGGGATCTGACTTTAAGATGGAGCTGTGGCCGCAGGGGCTGCAGCTGTAGCCGCATCAGCGGCCGCTGCTTCTGTCTGTGCCTTAATACTGGGATTGCCCATGCATTTCACTATCAAACCGGTTTCTTTTACCTGTAATCTTGACTGTGCTTACTGCTTTTATCTGCCTAAGGGTGAAGAGCAGGGCATGCTTCATAAGGGCATTATGAGTGATGAGGTGCTGGAGGCCTTTATTCCCCGCTATATCAGGGACTGTCCGTCAGATCATGTGCTCTTTACATGGCAGGGTGGCGAGCCTTTGCTGGCTGGCAGAAAGTTTTTTGAAAAGGCTTTTGCCATTCAGAGTCAGTATGCCGAGGGTAAGGTTATTGAAAATGCCGTACAGACCAATGCCACGCTGATTGATGACCAGTGGTGTGAGCTCTTCAAAAAGCATAAGGTGCTCCTTGGTGTCTCAATTGACGGTCCGGCTCTTCTTCATGACCAGTACCGCAAGGGCCGGGATGGATCGGGATCTCATGAGCAGGTAGTCAGGGGCATTGAGCTGCTCAAAAAGCATGACATACCTTTTAACACGCTTACCTGTATCAGTCAGAGCAACTGTGATCACCCTCTTGAGGTTTACAATTTCCTCAAGGAGCTGGGCTCAACCTTCATGCAGTTTTCCGAGGTAGTGGAGACTGCTCCTGAAAACAGCGATTTTGACAATATTGCTCCTGCCTATGAGACCAGGGGATTTTCCATCAGACCTGCTGCCTACGGCACCTTTATGTCGGCCATTTTCAATGAGTGGATAGAAAAGGACATTGGCAAAATTGTAGTCCGCCAGTTTGAAAGCATTATTTCCCGTACCCTTGGGATGGGACATCACTCCTGTGTCTTTGAAAACCGCTGTCCGGACAACTTTGTCCTGGAGGCCAACGGTGATATTTACGAGTGCGATCAGGCTGTCTATCCCAGGTACCGCCTTGCCAATATACTCGATATTGCCAGAGCCGCTGACCTCAAACCTCTGAACTGTCAGGTCAATGGCCAGAGCCACGCTCCGCAGACTGAAAGTGACCAGCTGTACTCTTTAAAGCCGCTTAAAGCCTCACGACTGAGCGCCCATAAGCTCAATCTGAGCAGCGACTGCAGTCAGTGCCCTTATCTGCAGCTGTGCAATGGTGGCTGCATCAAACACCGCATTGATCTAACTGGTGGAGCTCCAAAGACCTATTTCTGCGAGGGTTACAAAATTCTGTTCAAGGCTATGGTTCCATATCTCAATACTATGGTTTACCTTGAGGACAACAAGGCCCCTTATACAGCCGTCAAGGACCTCGTCCCGCAAATCCGCGCCTCCCTGGCCAAAGGCCAGTAGCGCATACCCCATGCCGCCATGACGTCATGCCGCCGGCGCCTGAGCATGGTTGATTCGCCAGCGGCCTGCCATGGCTGCGCCCAATGCCGGGCCGGACTGTGGCCAGCCAGCCGCCTCGCTGTGTGAGCCTGCCCGTCTGTATGACAGACGTGCTCCGTATCAGATATGCCCGTCTATAGTGCACAGACCATGCACTGTGCAGTGATTATTAGTCCACCTGATACAATGGCTCTATTCAGCTCATTATGATGACCTGGTATATTCCTGTTCTTTATGTGCCTTGAGGAGAGTATGTCTGCGCATGAGCAGACAGTTATCAGTGTTCTCGGCGCGGCTTGAGCACCAGGCTTGCAGACACTCAGGGGCGGCTGTGGCTTTGCCATACGCACAGTGTGCATGAGTACCGGCAAAAGGTCTTATCTCTGTATTACATTGAGGATTCCACTCAGGACCCGTCACATTAACTGTTAATTGGTCCGACTTTTCACTAAAAATGCGAGGTTTAACATGAGCGAGCAGAATAACGGAGGCAAGTCTCCGCCACCAGATAATAAGCGAGTTGTACTGGCTTTTGTCCTTGCAGCTCTGGCAGGCGCTATTGTTGCCTTTACCTTTTTCTAAAGAGCTTTGGCCAGCATGGCCTGAGCCATGGCCGGCAAAGAATCACAATCTGGCTTGAGCACCTGGCAGGCTTAAATGCCTGCCGGCTTGTGCACCATGGCCGGCATAAACGCCAGCCTCATGGTCAGTACAGCGTGTATTAGGGCTGGCTGATTGAGCTTCTTTCAGGATTTATTTCAGGATCTGTTACTATAATTCTTTTCTTTCACTCAAATTACGAGGTTTAACATGAGCGAGCAGAACAGCGGCAGCAAGTGCCCAATCCCAAAGAAATTGCGTATTGTTCTGGCCTTCACTATTGTCTGTTTAGTAGGCTCCATTATCGCATTAGCCTTATCATAGGCCTTGCCCGTCAGTGTCTGCTGATGTCAGCTCATCAGTATGGCCCTGTGCAGCAGCTGTAAACACACAGAGCCCTGTCTTTGTCATAAAAGCAGGGCTCTGTTAATTCAGGCTTCACCAAAAGGACCGCTGGCTCAATAAAGCCTGCCGGCCTTGCCCTCTCTGCCAGTATGTCACCCAGCCCGACCCGCCAGCAGGCTCGGCCTGGCCCGATCGGTATGTCGGCCTGTCTTGCCAGGCTGACTCGATTGGTATGTCGGACTGTCTTGCCCGGCTTAAGTCGATTGCTATGTCGGACCGGCAGGCATGCTGGTATGCAGACCAGCTGTCAGCAGGAGTATGAGCTGTCCCAGCTGCAGGGTGCAGTGCACTGCAATCACTTGCGTAGCAGCGGCCAGGCAGCGGTGACGTGCGTTTATAAAGATTTATATAAATCAATATAACTGAGTGAAGCAAGGTTGCTCTGGCAGTGCAGGCTTGATGGAACAGGGTAAGGGAGTAGGTGTGAATAGTATGGGGAAGAGATTTGGATGTGGTTGGGGGTAACCTGGTGGTGCCTGCTGGCAGCTGTCTGGGGCAAATGCAGGGCCCGTAAACAAAGCGCGCCCTGAAAAGGGCGCAATACACACAGATTTAATTGGCAGGGGCTCAGGGCCCCGGGGCGCGAGCACGGAGAAAGTCATGCTCAGCCTTCATGTCTGCAGCCGGGGGCAAAAGCCTCCTGACTGAAGCCGCATTATGGCAGGGCTGTTCAGACACGCCGGTGTAATACCGGTAGGAAACATGCTTCAGGTCGACCGTGGCGAAGCTGTCCTTATTGTTGCAACAGGGTAGCAGCAGCGCCTGCAGTGGTCTGGAGTCTCTGGAGGTCAGCTGCTCCTGTGGTATGGGCAGCTCACACAGGGAAGGTTACTTGACAGAAATCTTTCTGCAGGGGCCGTCTCCGGCAGGCGAAGCCTTAGTGGCTGTAGCCTGCAGGGGCCGTATCGGGCAGGTTAAGCTTCAGTGGCTGCAGCCTGCCGGGCTGAGCCGGGCAGAGCCTGTGTTGCCGGCCTGGCCGGGCCTGTAAGGGCGCGGCGGGCATGGACAGCCTTGCCGGGCCCTGGGTCCCATGTAACCTGATGCTGTATCGATATTCCAGAAATGTCAAAGGGCTCTGCCTGAAACAGCGCCCTTATGAAAGTAAAGAAAGGGGCCTTTGGCCCCTTCCTTTTGGAACTCAAAACGAGGTCCTGAAGTTATCTGAAATTCAGATTACTTGCCGGAGTCAACCATGGAACGGATTAACTCGAGAACCTTGTTGGAGTAGCCGATCTCGTTGTCGTACCAGGATACGAGCTTAACGAAGTTATCGGTTAAGGCAATACCGGCCTTCTCGTCGAAGATGGAGGTGTGAGTGTTACCTAAGAAGTCAGAGGAAACAACTTCATCAGCGGTGTAAGCTAATACACCCTTCATTTCACCCTCAGAGGCAGCCTTGATGGCCTCGCAGATCTGAGCGTAGGAAGCGCCCTTCTTTAAGGTAACAGTTAAGTCAACTACGGAAACGTCAGCGGTAGGAACGCGGAAAGACATACCGGTTAACTTGCCGTTTAACTCAGGGATAACCTTACCTACAGCCTTGGCAGCGCCAGTGGAGGATGGGATGATGTTCTGAGAAGCACCGCGGCCACCACGCCAGTCCTTTAAGGATGGGCCGTCAACAGTACGCTGGGTAGCGGTGGTGGAGTGAACAGTGGTCATTAAGCCCAGGTCGATACCGAAGTTGTCGTTGATAACCTTGGCTAATGGAGCTAAGCAGTTGGTGGTGCAGGAGGCGTTGGAAACGATGTCCTGACCTGCGTAGGTCTTGTCGTTAACACCAACTACGAACATTGGGGTGGAATCCTTGGAAGGAGCGGACATAACGACGCGCTTGGCACCAGCTTCAATGTGGAGACGGGCCTTCTCGTCAGTTAAGAATAAACCAGTAGACTCAACAACATACTCTGCACCGATGTCACCCCACTTTAACTGAGCAGGATCACGCTCGGCAGTTACGCGAACTACGTTGCCATTTACGACCAGGTTGCCGTCCTTGACATCAACGGTGCCCTTGAATGCGCCGTGCATGGTGTCGTACTTGAGCATGTAAGCCATGTACTCAGGTGGGAGTAAGTCATTGATACCTACAACCTGAATACCGAGCTCTGGGCGGTAGATGGAAGCGCGGAATACGAAACGACCGATACGGCCAAAGCCATTAATACCAACTTTAATAGTCATTATAAAAGTATCCTATCTGTGTGGTTACTAGTTTGGATAAGTGTTTCCAAATATACTCCAGTTGTTGAGAAATTCAAGCAAGTTCTTTGTTCGCCAGTACAGTTTCCACCAAATATTTTTGCAAATATCCACACACTTCACAGCTTTTAAATGTTGTAACTGGCTTATATATGAGCTTTGAGGCTGTCGGAGGCCTGCCTCTGACCATTTAATCGTAATGGAAAGAAAAATTGCAGGGCCCATGTCATACGTGTGAACCATGATTTAGAGATTTGAGCATTTGGGGCTGTTTTTTGCCATTTTCAGCCCTGAAAAGGGGCAAAAGTGCCCAAAATCGTTCAATTTTTGTAATTTTGTCCATTTTGCCACCAGCTGTTTTTCTCCTCCCTGTGCCCACGTGATTCTGCTGAGTTTACACATGGATATAAATTAAGAACTTTAGCCTGTTTATCAGTTTACTCTGTCTGTTTGTCAGCTTCTGCTGCAGGGGTGGCGGTGCACGCTCCCTGAATGTGTCCTGAGGCTGTGTTCAGGTTCCAGCCTGCGCTGCCAGACACGGGGCATCACCTGAGCGCTCTGGTGCCAGGTTCCCCGGGACAGGGCCGGTAATGCAGCAAAATGCAGTGCTTATAGGGCCTGATAGTGAAAATTTGACGTGATCGACTAATATTGTCCCAATTATCGGGTACATTATTGACAGGACTTTATCCTGTGCGGATTGAGGGAATCTCCATAAAGACCGGCTCTGTGCCGCCTGCAGCTGCCTGCTCAGGCTACACAGGGCAGGGGTGGAATGGGATTGCTTATTTGATGCCGTCAGGACTGTATGTCGTCAGCAGGGATGTGTCGTGTTCAAAAGTGGCGTTGCGGGCATTGTCTTTTGCTGTGTGGTCACATGCATCAGGGAGTAACAGCCCTGACCAGGACCTGGTGAGACCACGCGGCTGCGCCATGCTGTGGCCGCACTGCGGCCGGGATGCGGCCGGGATGCAGCCATGCTGCGACAAGGTAAATATAAGGCTGCCGCCAGCCATGCCTGTGCCTTTTGAAGCTCAGGCGGCAGAGGCCTGGCTGTGAGGTTTATAACAGATGATTGATTTAGAGAATTTTGCCGATCGGGTAGGCATTGCACGCGACTATTTAGACTGCAATGGCCAGTACACCCGGATCACCAGAGAAGCCCGTCTGGCCACGCTCGGAGCCATGGGCTATGACCTTAGCAATGAACAGGCTATTCAGGAGCGCATGCTTAAGGAGGAAATCACTCCTTATCAGGAAATTCTTGATCCTGTATGCGTAATCCGCATGGGTGAGCATCCTTTTATCATGGTGCGCACCCCTGAGAAGGTAAGCGAGGCTGCAGTACTGCGCTGGACCCTTACTCTTGAAAACGGTGATGTGCATGAGGGCGTCACCCCGCTTGATGAAATCGAAATTGCCGATTACGAGGAAGTTCAGGGCCGGGTCTACGATACCCGCCGCTTTATTCTTACCAATGAGCTGCCAATGTCTCTGGGCTGCCTGCCTCTTGGCTATCACTCCTTTAAGGTTGTGATTGAAGATGGCGTAATGCACACTCAGTCTATTGAGCAGCTGCTCATCATGACCCCGCTCAGATGTTATGTACCTGAGCCAATGATGGCCGGTCAGAAGATGTGGGGTGTTTCCGTTCAGCTGTACTCTCTGCGTTCCCGTGTTAACTGGGGCGTAGGTGATTTCCACGATCTGCGCCTGCTGCTCAAGGTTGTTCATGACCGTGGCGGTCAGTTTGTCGGTCTTAATCCGCTGCATGCGGGCTATCCGGCCAATCCTGACCCTGATATGATCAGCCCTTATTCCCCTTCCTCACGCCGCTGGCTGAACATCATTTACATCAGCGTACCTGAGGTCCCTGAGTTCATGAGCTGTGATGCTGCCCGTGAATTTACCGGTACTCAGGAATTTGCCAAGAAGCTGCGTTCGCTGCGTGACCGTGACTATGTTGACTACAAGGCTGTACTCGATCTCAAGCTCAAGGTTCTTGACATGGTCTTCGATTACAACCGCATGACCGACCGTCGCTCCAACCGTGGCAAGAAGTTCCTTGAGTTCGTCCGTCAGGGCGGTGAGTCACTGCTCAATATGGCCACCTACGATGCCATGCAGCGTGAGTTCTATGACGAGGGTATCAATGCCTGGGGATGGATGAAGTTCCCTAAGCAGTACCATGACTGTCAGGGGCCTTTTGTTGAAAAATGGCGTGAAACTCACAAGGAAAAGGTCTACTTCTACTGCTATCTGCAGTTCCTGGCTCAGGAGCAGCTTGAGGAGGCTTACCAGTCTGCCAGGGATGACGGCATGGTGCTTGGTACCTACCGTGATCTGGCTGTGGGCGTAAGCGAGGGCAGCTGCGATGTCTGGTCTGACACTGACAATATCTACCGTGGTTCTGCCGAGATAGGTGCGCCACCTGATCCTTTAGGTCCGCTGGGCCAGTCATGGGGTCTTGCTCCAATGGAGCCTCATGCCCTGCGCCGCAGCCGCTACAGTCAGCTTATTGAGCTCTTCCGTGCCAATATGAAGTCCTGTGGCGCCCTGCGTATCGACCATGCTGCCGGTCTGTACCGTTTCTGGTGGGTACCTGTCGATCACAAGCCAACTGAAGGCGCCTATATTTACAACAATATCCACGACTGGCTGGGTATTCTGGCTCTGGAATCACAGCGCAACAAGTGCCTTATCATTGCTGAGGATCTGGGCACTATCCCTATGGAGCTGCGTATTGCTCTTAAGGAATCAGGTGCACTGTCCTACAAGCTCTTCTTTGGTGAAAAGGCTGCCGATGGCGGCTATATCGCGCCTCAGGACTATGAGCCTCAGGCTCTGAGTGCCGTAACCACTCACGACATGCCAACTCTGATGGGCTGGTGGTCTGATTACGATCTCAGGCTGGGCAAGGAGCTGGGCATTTACAACGACGAGAATGTAAAGCAGATCGGCGATGAGCGTCACTGGAACAAGCAGCGCATACTCGACAGTCTCCATGGCCTTGGTTCCATTGGTGATGAGGTGCCACGTCGTGCCGCCGATATTCCTGAAATGACCCCTGATCTCATCATTGGTATTGAGCGTCACATGTGTCGTGGCTCCTGTGCTCTGTTCTCATCTCAGATTGAGGACTGGACCGGTGTGCTCAAGCCTGTGAACGTTCCTGGCACCTTCCGTGAGTATCCAAACTGGAGACGCAAGCTCACCGTCAATGTTGAGGACCTCGACAAGGACAACTTCGTCAAGGAGCTCACCCGTGCCATGACTCAGGCACGTGAGGAAGCCTCAAATCGACGCCACTAAAATCTGCGCACTGCCATGGCCGCGCTGCATCAGCAGCGCCATGGCGCTGCCAGAGCGCTCACCGGTCAGCCGGTAAGCGCCAGTCTGCCCCGGCCGGGGCAGCTGCCACTTTGCAGGGCCCTGCATTTCAGCAATGAAGTGCAGGGCCCTCTGTCTTTTTGTCTTGAACGATGCGGAGCGGCCGGAGCCTGTGCCTGGATCCATGGGGACACTGTCTGGCTTACGGCCAGAAACCATGGCCCCGAGATCCGGGCGCATGGTCAATGGCCCGCAGGGCGCAGGCGTGCCGCACGGTCAATGGCCCCAGGGCGCAGGCAGGGCGAACGGTCAATGGCTCGCAGGGCGGAAGTACGAACGCCGGTCATCGATCACGGCCCTGAGGTCTGGGCGTACTGCCAATGGACGTATGGCGGCCAGCCGCCCACTGCAAGCATGCTCAATGAGGACAGGCCAGCTGTGGGTTGCAACTGGTCGGGGTGAGGACGGCTGTCATAGTACAAGGGCGTGCTGGCGGGCTATAATGGCTGATGTCCATTGTTTATTTTTGTGTACAGTCAGTTGTGTGTCCTGTTCGGGGCCTGTCAGGGGCATGTCCGGGGCTGTTCCGGAGCCGGTGCATGGTCCGTTGATTCGGGCTTTTGCGTGGTCAGGGCAAGCTGTGCGGGGGTTGCGCCCATTTTTCGATCACAGCGCAAACTTTTGGCTGCAAAAGCTGCATTAGATTTATCAATAATGAGAACCCCGCCACGATAATGGCTTTTAGCTTACTCACACGGCCAGTGCATGATATAAACTAATGGAGGCAGATCTGACAGCTGCGCGCCTAGCGCCTAACAGACTTAATCACGCATGCTTTGAATTTTTACTTTAATTCTGTACTTTGATTTCTGTAGTGTTTTGAGCACCTTGCGCTAACAGTCTGATCCCTGAGTTTAACCTGCAGGTGTGAACTGTGCAGAGCTGTTGCTGTTCTCCTGAAAACCTGCTCACAGTGAGCCCGGGCTCATGAGTATGGACCGCAGGACCTTGTACCCAGCTGCTGGCGCCTGTCCCTGAGTGCACATGATGCACCTGATATGGCGGCCAGTATCATTGGGGACATGCCATGTACGGACATACAGAGCTGTTTTTCAGGAGAGCGGCTGAAAGCCAGGGCATCTTTGCCCGAAAGCCACAGGCCCTGCCGTGCAGGTGCTTTATCCGTGTGGAAATAACATAGGAGCTGTCCTTTCTGAAGCTACGTCCTGCATATGCTCTGTTATGCCGGCAGGAAAAGGATTGTGCGTCTCAGGGCGCCTTAATCTGTCAGGATATACTCCAATCAGCCTGATTTGAGCGCTCGCGGCTCATGGCGGCCCTAAGGGCTGGCCAGCCTGAGAATGCCAAACACAAAGGAGCTACAAATGCTTATTGATGAACTTAACAGTGCACGTCTGACCAAACCTTTTGAGGTTCTGGGCCTGCAGCCTGATCCTAACGGCAAGGGTTATATCATGCGTGCCTGGCTTCCGGGTGCCACTGCCTGCCGTGTGTTTGCTCTGAAAGGAAGAAAAGAACTCGGACAGCTCAACGTGGTCAATCCTGACGGCCTTTTTGAGAAGGTCTTTGAGGATGCCACCGGCCCGTTCCATTACTACTTTGAAGTTCAGTACAACGATGCCACTGTAGAGGTTATTGATCCTTACCAGTTCCGTGAGGAGGCTTTCTACGGTCTGAACACCATGTATGAGACCCCTGAGAATATCTACAAGACTCTGGGTGCTCAGCTCGTTGAGATCGAGCTTGACGGTGTCAAGGTACGTGGTACCAAGTTTGCCGTATATGCTCCTTCAGCTACCAGCGTAGCCGTAATCGGTGACTTCAACTTCTGGGATGGCCGTCGTCACCCAATGGCCCGTTCCCTCCTTGGTCACTGGGTACTCTTTGTCCCAGGTCTTGAGGCCGGCCAGCGTTACAAGTTTGAAATCAAGGACAACAATGGCAACCGTCTGCCTCACAAGGCCGACCCTGTAGGCTTCTTCCACGAGCAGTATCCTTCCTTTGCCTCCATCATTTCCGATCAGACCACCTACAAGTGGAACGATGACGAGTGGCGCAAAGCTCAGCTCAATGACAAGCTTACCCAGCCTATGTCCATTTATGAGGTGCATCTTGCCTCATGGAAGCGCCGTCAGGACGGTGGCAGCCTTAATTACCGTGAACTGGCCCGTGAGCTGGTCGACTACTGTAAGGAAATGGGCTACACCCACATTGAGCTGCTTCCGGTAATGGAATATCCATTCTCAGGCTCATGGGGTTATCAGCCAACAGGTCTGTTTGCACCTACCTCCCGCTTTGGCGGTATTGACGACTTCAAGTTCTTCGTTGATACCTGTCACCAGAACAATATCGGTGTGATTCTGGACTGGGTACCAGCCCACTTCCCAACCGATGCCCATGGTCTGGCCCGCTTTGACGGTACTCCAGTATATGAGTACGAAGATCCACGCCGTGGCTGGCACCCTGACTGGAACTCCCTGATTTACGACTTTGGCCGTGATACCGTTCGTAACTTCCTGGTAGCCTCTGCCTTAATCTGGCTTGATTACTACCACATCGACGGTCTGCGTGTTGATGCCGTAGCTTCCATGCTGTACTGGGATTACTCACGTAAGGATGGTGAGTGGATTCCTAACGTAAACGGCGGCAACATCAACTATGAGGCTGTCTCCTTCCTCAAGTGGTTCAATGAGATTGTCTACCGCAAGTTCCCTGGCGCCATGACCATTGCCGAAGAGTCCACAGCCTTCACCGGCGTATCCCGTCCAACCTATACCGGTGGTCTGGGCTTCGGCTTCAAGTGGAACATGGGCTGGATGCATGACTCCCTTGAGTACATGTCACAGGATCCTTACTTCCGTAAGTATCACCATGGCGAAATGTCTTTCTCCATGATCTATGCCTACAACGAGAACTTCATCCTCTCCATTTCCCATGATGAAGTAACTCATGGCAAGCACTCCATGCTCTACAAGATGCCTGGTGACGAGTGGCAGCAGTGCGCCAATCTGCGTTCTTTCCTTGCCTACCAGTACGGTCACCCAGGCAAGATACTCAACTTCATGGGTACTGAAATTGGTCAGGGCAATGAGTGGAATCACGACGCCAGCCTTGACTGGTGGCTTCTGCAGTACGACAAGCACAAGGGTGTTCAGGCTCTGGTCAAGGACCTCAACCACTTCTACAGGCAAAATGCCGTGCTCTGGGCTAACGATTACGATCCTGATGCTTTCCGCTGGCTGGACGTATCTGACGCTGAGCACTCCGTATTTGCCATGCTGCGTACTCTGCCTGACAGAGACAATGCTCAAGGATCAGGTCAGAACAAGGACGAGATCATCATGGTCTCCAACTTCACTCCTGTGCCTTATGTGGCCTACCGTCTGGGTGTGCCACGTCCTGGTACCTACAAGGTGGTATTTAACACCGATGACAAGAAGTACTGGGGTTCAGGTTATTCAACCGGCCCTGAGAACCTTGAGGCTTCCAACATTTCCTGGCAGGGTCAGTATCACAGCCTCGTGCTGGATCTCCCTCCACTGGCCACCATCTTCATCAAGAGAGTTGGTGACTGATACGGATAAATGGCAGCCTCAGTTAAATCTTATGAAGGCTGCCTGATTTTCCGGGGCCGTCTGTCTGCTGCCCCTGGTACAGACGACGGCCCTTTTTACAGGCTTAATTAAGCGATCAGTCTTTTCCGTTTTAGCTGATCGTTAAGACAACAGCTCTGTTTTCCTTTGATCCTTGTTACACGGGACGGCACCTGTATCACCCTGCAAAGCTCCTGTGTCCTGACTCTGGCACATTTTCCGGCCAGCAGATCAGGCCGCACCGGCAGCTGCAGGCTGACAGTACAGGTACCGCCTGCAGCACCATCAGGTCATTTCCCCGAGGTGGAGAGGGCCTGACTGCTGGTATTTAAGAGCCTGAGGCTCTTAAATGAGCTGACAGGGCCATTGACATACCCCACAGTCCTGAACTGCAGTGCTGCTCTTTCCAGCATTGCTGCATTTTCTGCAGTGCTGCAACTGTCTGATCCGCACTGATACGGCATCAGACGCGGCAGGCGCCAGCCGCTGCAAGCTGCTGGCAGCTGCAGGCAGTTGCTGTAAATCAGGCAGCCAGTACTTATGGTCAGTGGGATATACAGTGGTCTTATGGAAGTACTGGACGCATACCTGAGCACTGTGATGAGACTGCCAGTCTGGCATGTCAGGTCGGATGTCATGACAGCCCCTGAGGGCTCATGACTTATGACATGGCGGCCTTTGCAGTCAGCAAGTCACATGGCCTGGCTGTGCCCGGTCTGTACCGGTATGTCAGGGGATGAAGGAAAGCAGAGCTGTTTTTTTATTCAGTTTTTGTGCAGGCTTAAGATCTGTTAAAGCAGGCACCGCTCCGCACAGAGAACCTGCAGATGCGCCATGGCGCAGCATGCAGGACGTGAGTGCGGTAAGGACCCATTATGCTCGAGCTTATTACTGAGGACAGACAGCGTCAGGTTGGACTTGGCGCAACACTCTGTCCTGATGGTTGCTACTTTTCCGTCTGGGCGCCTGATGCCCAGGAGATTGTTATTCATCTCTACACCAAAAAGGACGAAAAGCTGGGCGAATTTGCTCTGCAGAAGAAAAAAGGTGGTGTGTGGTACGGCCTTATAAAGGGCGCCAAAGCAGGCGACTGCTACGCCATTGAGGCCAAAGGCACTGAAGATCCTTCCAGAGGCTTTTATTTCAGGGAAGGACGTTTCCTGGTGGATCCTTATGCCAGGCAGCTTAACAAGGCCTTTGTCTATGATGAAGACAGATATCTCAACGACAATGAGAAGTGGATTCCAAAGGCTGTTATTCAGGGCGAATCAGATTTTAACTGGGAAAATGTTCCCAAGGTCTTCCGTGACCGTGCTGACGTAATCCTTTATGAAGCTCATGTACGCGGTATGACCAAACTCAAGGAGGATGTACCACCTGAGCATCGTGGCACCTATCTTGGCATGTGCCATCCAAGCGTGATAGCCCACCTCAAGCATCTTGGCATTACTACCGTGCAGCTGATGCCAGTAGCTGCCTCCATGTCAGAGCCTTTCCTTATCAAGCGCAAGCTGTGCAATTACTGGGGATACAACCCTGTATGCTTCATGGCTCCAAATCCTGCCTATGCCGTCAATCCTGATGATGCGGTCAATGAGTTTAAGACCATGGTCAAGACCTTCCATCAGAACGGTCTGGCCGTAATTCTTGATGTGGTCTTCAATCATACTGCCGAAGCCGGTATTGATGGTCCAGTGTTGAGCTACAAGGGCCTTGATGCCCGTAACTACTACGCCTATGAGCGTAATCAGGACTCTTCGTTAAATTACGGACAGTTCATCAATGCCACCGGATGCGGTAACTCCTTTAATGCCGACAGCATTATCTCTACCCGTCTGATTATGGATACCCTCAAGTACTGGCTCAATGAGATGCAGGTTGACGGTTTCCGCTTTGACCTTGCTGTGACTATCTGTCGTGAGAGTCATACCAATACCTACTATGCCTTTGACTCCAACTGCGGTTTCTTCAAGGCATGCTTTGCCAATCAGGACACTAATCAGGCCCTCATGGTGGCCGAGCCGTGGGATCCGGGCCTTGGCGGCTATCAGCTGGGCAACTTCCCTCGTGGCTGGTCTGAGCAAAATGACAAGTACCGTGACTGCGTACGCCGCTTCTGGCGTGGTGACCGTGGTCTGCTTGGTGAACTTGCTACCCGTCTGCTGGGCTCACGTGATGTCTTCCACAAGGGCAAGCGCTCCATTAATGCCTCGGTCAACTACGTTACCTATCATGACGGTTTCACTCTTGAGGACCTGGTATCGTACAACTACAAGCACAATGAGCTTAACCTTGATAACAACACCGACGGTACCAGTGAGAACTTCTCCACCAACTGCGGTGTAGAGGGTCATACCAAGGATCCTGAGGTTCTCAAGCGCCGCTGGCAGATGAAGCGCAATCTCATGGCCACTCTGATTCTGTCACAGGGTATTCCTCATATCCTGGGCGGTGATGAGTTAAGCCGTACTCAGCTGGGTAATAACAATACCTACTGTCAGGACAATGATCTCAACTATCTGCACTGGAATATCTCCCAGGAGCAGCGCTACTTCCAGGACTTCATTGCCAAGCTTATCGGTGCCCTCAAGACCAGCCGTGTGCTCAATGAAATCAATCTCTTTGATGATGATTTCTACAAGTACGAAAACGACTACATTGCCAAGTGGCGTCGCTCTGACGGCCGCCTGCTGCGCGATGAAGACTGGCACTCCCATGAGATTAACCACCTGATGCTCTATGTGGGTGATCGCAACTACAGAGGTGAGCGCTGGTGCATTATGTTCAACAATGAGGACAGGGATCTCATGTTCCGTATGCCAAGCATTCTTCACGATCGCTACTGGCATGCCCTGATTGACTCCTCAGAGGAGGACGGCGTCCCAAGACGCTATTCCAACGAGTCTGGTCTTGAGAGCATGTGCGCCGCACACAGCGTCAAGGTACTGCGCATGGATGTGGTCGAGAGCTCCTCTCTTGTATCCGATGAGAGCATGGACGAGCTTATTTCCTCTCACATTCTGTCGCGTTATGCTCCTGGCAACACCAAGTTCCAGTACTAAAAGCAAACGCCCGTATCCGGTCTGCCGCGCAGCCCGGATATGCTCAGGTGCCGCCCCGGCGGCACCAGCCGGGCAGCTCGCAGCAGCCCGGCCTTACCAGACATCAAGGCAGCCCCTGTGGCTGCTTTTTTCATTTAAAGAACCGCCATACATAAGCCCGCCATGTCTGCCATACCCGGCCCGCTGGTGCTCAATGCGCTACCGGCCGGCCAGCCAGCAGGCCGGCATCATGTAGATACCAGTTGTCCAGCTACTGCAGCAAAACCGCCATATCATTACTCCGGTCAGGTCAGCCTGAGCTGAGCCTGTCCTGGTGGCAAGGTGAAAACATGGTGTGTTAATTGAAGCCAGGCATACAGCATCATCGGTATCAGCACCGTCTGCAGCACCGGCGGCATCAAGAGCAGCAGTACGGACTTCAGCACAGGCGGCATCAAGGGCATCAGCATCGTCTGCAGCACGGGCTTGAGCACCGGCTGATCAGGGACTGTAGCCGCTGAACGTGGAAACTGTTGAAAGCAGGGACTGTTATGAAAAACATATGTGTTTACGAGGATAAGCGCTACAGCGACAGCTCGCGCTATGAAAAGGTGGATGAGCACATCTACCGCACCATTGACAGGCTCAGCGGTGAGCCATGCTATGTCACCTCGCTGAGTTTCGAGCAGGAAAGTGATCTTGGAGAGGGCAGTGGACCGTCAGACATTTCCGAATATCCACTTGAGGACATTCTGGACAGGTTCATGGTGGCTGTCAGTGATTTTTATGAAGCCAAAAACTCGGCCAGCCAGGATGTATGCTACCTGGAGTTTCAGGGAGAGGACGTGCAGGACATCAGGCAGTTGCTGACCATAGCAGGGCGCCATGTCTATAACCAGAGCAGGGGCGAGAGCGTAATCCTGGTCATCGAGTAGCAGCTCAGCCATGCGTATATGGAACCTCAGCCCAGGCAGTGGGGGCGGACTATATCCGGGCCTGCACGTCTGGCTGTCGGAATGTGATCGTGCCTGAAGGGCAGGCTGTTGGATTGGGGCTGGTCCAGCAAGTCGGCAGCTGGTCTGTGGTCTGGCCGGAGCGGCATGCTGCCAGACTTTGCTTTGACCTGTACAGGCGGCTGAAGTGCTCATGGCCTGGCTGTTCAGGGTGGGCGGCGGGCGTACATACCATGATTCCCATGCTTATCGTATAATATTGCGGCTGCAACAGCCCTGGGGGCTGAAAACGGCTTCCATCAGTGGCACCGATATTGGGCTCTGGCAGTGGGAATCTGATGCAGACATGGTTATTTCAGCCTGTAACCTCGTGTAAGACGGGGCGGGCTTTTACCTTTTGGGAAGCTTTTGCGATGAGTGATAAATCCTCCACTTCTTTCAGCTCTTTTGCCGATCTTAAGGATCTGCAGGCACGTCTGCGCCGCCAGGAGGCCGATCAGGCCCAGGCAAAGGCAGATGCCATCGTTGTAAAGGAGGGCGCTGAACATACCAATCCACTCAAGCAGAAAGCTGCCCGTCTTGAGAAGTACACTACTGCAGCCATGAACCGTGATGCTGAGCGTAAAGACAGTGCTCAGAAGAAAGACAGTATCCAGCAGAAAGGCAGTGCTTCGCATACAGGCAATGCTTCGCATACAGACAGTGATCAGGGGCTGGGTAACAGCCGTAGTCATTCAGGCAGCAGGGACGACAGGCCGCGCCATGGTCGTGGTGAGCATGCCAATGACAGCAGCCGCAGTGAGCGCAAAGATCGCTCCGGTCGTGCTGCCAGTGACCATGGTCAGGGCAGCAGGGGCGGTAATGGTGGACATGGCCGTAACAGCCAGAGCAGCAATGATGCCCATGGCAATCATGGCAGAAACAGTGATCGTCGCAATAGTCGTAAGAACGAGGCTACTCCCGAAGAGCGCCTTGAGCAGGCCTTAAACCGTCTGCAGAACAAGGCTGACTCTCTTAACCGTCACCATCAAAAAGATCAGCAAAGAGCTGCCGCCGCCGCTAAAAATAATGAGCGCAATGCAGACAGCGAGCGCAATGACAGTAATGCGCGCAACGACCGCAGTGACCACAATGAGCATAATGGCCGCAACAGGAATGGCAACGGCTCACAGAGCGCATCTGGCAAGGGCGGCAGGGACAACACAAGTCGTAACAGGGGCCGATCTGGCGGCTCTTCAGAACACTCTGCAGAATATATTGCAGAGCGTCATAATGCTTCACAGAACAGAAAAGAAAAGGGGCGCGACCGCAAGGATCGCTCAGACAGGGCTGCACGTAAAAACCGTGCTCCGCTCCTGCAGGGACGCTATTTTGATCTGGAGGCTCTCAAGGCTGTACGTGCTCTTGATGATGTTATTTCCTGGCAGGCCCGTCGTCAGGCTTATCGCCGCCTGAACGATATTGACAGTCTGATCCTCAAAACCATGCAGGATCTCATGGATGAGCAGGCAGCCGATGCCAGAAAGGCAGAATCGGCTGCATCTGCAGCTGCTGCACCATCAGATGCATCAGTTCCTTTAGCCGATGTTCAGCCAGTAAAAGACCAGTCATCTGCCTCTCAGGACAAGCCAGCTGAGGGTATGGAGCATCCTGTTGACGCAGCAGCATCGGATGCTGTATCGGCAGCTGCTGAGTCAGCCATGGAGCAGCCTGCTGACGCAGCAGCATTGGACGCTGTATCGCCAGCTGCTGAGTCAGCCATGGAGCAGCCAGGTAAGGTGGCTGCAGGGGCTGCAGCTTCAGTTGCTGAAGTTACAGCTCCTGTTGCTGGTGCTGCGGCTGCTCAGGGTAGGGAGCTTAGTCGTGATGAACTCAAGGAGCTGGCACTGGGCAGTGCTGCTGTAAGCGCAAAGCGTGAACAGCTGCTGCTGTGGCTTGAAGAGCAGAAGGCTGATATTGAGCGCCGCAATAACAATGTGCCGCCACTTGAGTACCCTGAGTCTTTGCCTGTAAGTCAGCGCCGTGAGGAAATTGTCAAAGCCATTGCTGAAAATCAGGTGGTTATTATTGCCGGTGAAACCGGCTCTGGTAAGACCACTCAGATTCCTAAGATGTGCCTTGAGGCCGGCTATGGACGTCGCGGTCTTATCGGTCATACTCAGCCACGTCGTCTGGCCGCACGTGCTGTCGCTGCCCGTATTGCTGAAGAAATGCATGAGCAGCTGGGTAAGAGTGTCTCTTACAAGGTACGTTTTACTGATATAAGCTCACCTGAGTCTTACATCAAGCTGATGACTGACGGTATTCTGCTTTCTGAGCTGGCATCTGACCGTCTGTTACTGGGCTATGACGTCATCATTATCGACGAAGCTCATGAGCGCTCTCTTAATATCGATTTCCTGCTGGGATATCTGAAGAATCTTCTGCACAGCCGTCCTGATCTCAAACTCATCATTACCTCCGCTACCATTGATGTGGAGCGTTTTTCTGCCCACTTCGATAATGCTCCAATTATTGAGGTGTCCGGTCGCACCTATCCAGTGGAAGTGGTTTATATGCCGCTTATGGATGACAACCGTGGTCTGTACATTGAGGGACATGATGGTAAGGGCCGCTATGAAAATGATCATGGCAGTGCCAACCATATTCTTAGCAACCGTAATGACCTGATTGATGCAGCTCTGAGCGATTCAGGCCCGGGCGCATGGCGTGATTATCAGACTTCAGGTCCTGGCGCAGGTGGTGGCTCCATGGCGGCTTTACGTGCCGCCGCAGCCGCATCTGCAGCCTCATCTGCATCTTCTGCAGGTGCCGGTTCTGCTGCTGCCCGTGCCGCAGCTGCCCGCAACAATGCAGCTGATGATGATCGTGATCTGGCTGACACCATGGATCTGCGTCAGGGTATTTTGCAGGCCATTCACTATCTGCAAAAGCGTGGTCGTGGCGATACCCTGGTATTCCTGCCTGGCGAGCGCGATATTCTGGAAATTTCCCAGTTCCTGCGCAAGGCCGGTCTGCGTGACACCGAGATTGTTCCACTGTATGCACGTCTTGCTACTGCAGAGCAGAACAAAATCTTCACCGAGCACAGCGGTGTACGTATTGTGCTGGCCACCAATGTTGCTGAAACCTCGCTGACCGTACCGGGCATACGTTATGTTATTGATCCTGGTCTTGCCCGTATTTCACGTTACTCATCACGTACCAAGGTGCAGCGTCTGCCAATTGAGCCAATTTCCCAGGCCAGTGCCAATCAGCGTAAAGGCCGTTGTGGTCGTGTCAGTGACGGTATTTGCGTGCGCCTGTACTCCAAAGAGGATTTTGACAACCGTCCACAGTTTACTGATCCGGAAATCCTGCGAACCAATCTGGCCTCGGTTCTGCTGCAGATGGCTTCACTGCGTCTTGGCAGAATTGAGAACTTCCCTTTCATTGACGCTCCGGCCCCACGTCAGGTAAGTGATGGTCTTCGTCTGCTCGATGAGCTTGGCGCTGTAAGCGAGCGCCCATGGAGCGGCAGTGGCAATGACTCCGGTAACGTAAATGTTGCAGGCAGCGGCAGTGACAGCAATGCTGATGGCGATACAGGTGAGGTACGTAGGCGTAACTCAGGCCACAGTGGCCGTGTCCGCAATGGTGATGGTGATCAGCTGCATCTTACTCAGGTTGGCCGCATGATCTCCCGTCTGCCTTGCGATCCTCGTCTTGGTCGTATGATTGTTGAGGCATCAAAGTACCGTGCTCTCACCGAGGTACTGGTCATTGTGTCAGCTCTGGCAGTCATGGACCCTCGTGAGTACCCGCTTGATAAGAAAGAAGCCGCAGCTCAGTACCATCGTCGCTTTAACGATGAGAAGTCTGACTTCCTTTCCATCCTCAAGCTCTATGACTACATCAGAGAGCTGCAGAGCTCACTGTCCGGTTCTGCGCTGCGCCGTCAGCTCAAGCAGGAGTTTATTTCATTCCTGAGAGTGCGTGAGTGGCTTGATGTGCTGCGTCAGCTGCGTGCCAGTGCTCAGCTCATGGGGCTTAACTTCAATGAGGAAAAGGCTGATTACGAGTCCATTCACCGTTCTCTTATATCAGGCCTTCTAAGTCATCTGGGTATGCTTGAGCCAAATGGCGCCAACTATATCGGTGCCCGTGGCTCACGTTTTGTCATCTTCCCGGCTTCGGCTCTGGCCAAAAAGCCTCCTAAGTGGATCTGTGCAGCTGAGCTCTCAGAGACCAGCCGTCTTTTTGCCCGTACTGTAGCTTCCATTGACCCTGTCTATGCTGAGGCCTGTGCCGGTCATCTGATTAAGAACAGCTATAACGAGCCGCACTGGTCCAAGAAGAACGGTGCTGTTATGGCCTCTCTGACCCGCAGCATCTACGGTCTGCCTATTGTGCAAAAGCGCATGGTTCAGTATCAGGATATTGATCCTCGTCTGTGTCATGAGCTGATGATTTCAGATGGCTTTGTTGGGGGCAACCTTGAGTGCAACCATCGCTTCTTCAAGCACAATATCTCTCTTATCGATGATGTAGAGTATCTTGAAGACAAGGTGCGTCGCCGTGATCTGCTGGTAGATGCCAGCACTCTTGAGCAGTTCTATGCCGAACGCATTCCTGAGCATATCTGCAACATCCGCGATTTTGACAAGTGGTGGAAGACAAAGAGCAAGGAAGATCCGCATTTTCTCGACTTCAGCTATGAGCTTATTGCTCGCACAGACATTATGGGCATTGAGGAGCGCTCTTATCCTGAGTTCTGGCATCAGGGCTCCATGCGCTTCAAGCTCAGCTATGTCTTTGATATAGGCTCTGACAGAGACGGTGTCACAGTACATATTCCTATTACTGTGCTCAATCAGGTCAAGGTTGAGGCTTTCCTGTGGCAGATTCCAGGTATGCGAAACGAGCTGTTTGCTACCTTAATCCGCTCACTGCCAAAGCGTCTGCGCCGCAATCTGATTCCGGCACCTGAGTATGCCAAGGCCCTCGAGGAAAGCCTGTCCATATACACATCCGGTATCAATAACCCTGATTCTGCAGCAACTGCAGCCGGTGCCGCAGGCTCTGCACAAGGCGCAGGTGCGGGCGCAGGCAGTTCGGGCAATCCTGCAAGGGGAGGCGGTCTTGCTGCCATGGCTGCAAAGTCTGCCCGTGGCTCTGACAATCTCTTTACTGCCGTAGCACGCGAGCTTACCCGTATGGGCGGTGAGATTGTTACTGCCGATGATTTTGATCGCAGCCTTATTCCTGATTATCTTTTTGTCAATTTCTCCATTGAGGATGTCAATGGTCAGGAAATAGCTTTTGGTAAGGACTTTACTGCTCTGTCATCACGACTGCAGGGCAAGGCCCGCGAGGTGCTCCATCAGGTGGTGCGTACTCATAAGGTCAGTGCTCCGGCTCAGGAGTGGGAGTATGGCACTATCAAGAAAGAGCAGGTTACCCGCCAGGGATCATTGCGTATTACTGCCTATCCGGCTCTTACTGACAGAGGAGATGGTGTAACCCTTGAGCTTTATGACAATCCGCAGCGTCAGGCACGTGCCATGGAGCAGGGCGCAGTAAAGCTTATTGCTCTGAGTCTCAAGAGCCCAACTGGTTATCTTGAAACTCATCTGCCTAACAGGGCCAAGCTGTCGATGTACTATCAGCCTCTGGGATCTATCAAAGAGCTGATTTTCGATCTTATGCTCTGTGCCATCAGAAACATCATGGATCGCAATGGCGGTGTGCCATGGGATGAAGAAAGCTTTGTACGCATCAAGGAGATAGTACGAGGTGAGCTCAATGATGAAGCTCTGAGCATTGCCCGCAGCATAGAGGACAGCCTGATTAAGGCTCACGAGCTTCGTCGTCTGCTCAAGCGCAGCATTTCCTTTGATCAGGCCCGCTCTTATGCTGACATGCAGGCCCAGCTGGACAGCCTGATTTATAAGGGCTTTATCAGCGACTGTGGCACTGAACATTTAAGCGAACTGCCACGCTATCTTCAGGCCGCTCTTGAGCGCCTGCAGCGCCTCAACCGCGATGTAGTACGTGACCAGATGTATATGCGTACTCTTGATAACCTCAATGAGGAGTACCAGAAGGTTATACGCAGTTATCACGAAGATCTGCTGCCTCCGCCGCTCAAAGATGTACGCTGGATGATTGAGGAGCTGCGCGTATCCTACTTTGCACAGCATCTTGGTGTGAATGGCCCAATCTCGGACAAGCGTATCTACAGCGAGCTCGAGCGCATCACCCGCGAGTGGCCACCTCACAAGTAACTATTAACCGGCCGAAGATCCGCCGACCCACCGAGCATCCGATCCACGATCCACCGATCAGCGGATCCACGATCCACCGATTCGGCGGCCATGCTGGACGGTGGCCCTGGCAGTCCATTTATCCTGGCAGTCCATTGGCCATGCCAGAACAGAAAGGGGACAGTCTGAACAAATCAGACTGTCCCCTTCTTTTTGCGCAGATAGCGCAGGTCTTCAAAATTTTGAAAATGTAAAGCTAATTTGACGCATGTATTTTCTGGACCCAGCATAGCGCAGTTCCTGTGGCATAAGGCAGAGCAGTTCATGACTTGCGAAACTGCTTATACACAAGGATTTGCATGTGTCTTTCGGATACTGTGATGATTGAAAGCTGGAAAAATAGTTTCAGTTATTTTTAGAAATAATGAAATGGCTGTCTGACTGATAAATAAGGCAAATGCAGGGCAATTTGCTGTCAGATTACATAGATACGTAATTTCTGTCTGGCAAGTGTCTTGCAGTGTCTGGATTGATCGAATACCGTGTCATCGCTTAAATACAAGTAATGAGCGTGGCTTCCATAGTTTTTCAGGCCCGTCAGGGTCAGTATTAGAACCAGAACATGGAGATAAAGAATGGCCCTGTACGTTAATACGAATGTCAGCAGCATTAATGCCCAGCGCAAGCTGAGCAATGCTACGCTGAGCTTAAACACCTCATATCAGCGCCTCTCTTCAGGCCTGCGTATCAACTCAGCCAAGGACGACGCAGCTGGTCTGCAGATTTCCGACCGCCTGACCTCCCAGATTAATGGTCTCAATCAGGGCAATCGTAACACCAATGACGGTATTGCTCTGGCCCAGACCATTGAAGGCGCTCTGGACGAGACCACCAACATGCTGCAGCGTATCCGTGTGCTGGCTGTACAGTCCGCCAACGGTACCAACTCCCAGAAGGACCGCGATGCCCTCCAGGAAGAAGTAACCCAGCTTTCTGCTGAGATTACCCGTATTGCCAAGCAGACCACCTTTGCCGGCGACCAGATTCTTGATGGCGCAGGTGCAGGTTTAATTCCGGGCACAGGTAATAACAAGGGCAAGATCGTATTCCAGGTAGGTGCTAATGCCGGCAATACTCTGTCTCTTGACTGGTCAGCTGCATTTACCATGTCTGGCCTTATTAAGCAGATAGGCATCAATGCGCCGGCAGCTAAGGACAACGGTCTGTTTAAGATTGATAATGCATTTGGTCAAGGCAAGGCCGACTACCGCTGGTCTGTTTCCTCTGCAAGTAGCTCTACCAAGACCCTTGAGAACATCGATAAGATGATTCAGGCTGTTGATTCCAAGCGTGCTGGTCTTGGTGCTTTACAGAACAGAATGGAAAGTACCATTCGTAACCAGGCTAATATCTCTGAAAATCAGTCTGATGCCCGTAGCCGCATAAGAGACACAGACTTCGCCTCTGAGACCGCTGCACTCACTCAGAATAATATTATCCAGCAGGCTTCTCAGTCTGTTCTGGCCCAGGCCAACCAGCGTCCTACTATCGCTCTGAGCCTGCTGGGAGGCTAACAGAAAGTTTTCTGTCCAGCGAAAATTCTTTTTCGAAACTTTCTCTCTTATTTCTCTCTTTCATATCAAGTTGCTGTGCTGTGAAGCCCGTCGTTATTCAGGGTACGTAACCAGCATGCACACAACACTCCTGGAAGGCAGTACTTGTTAAGTACTGCTTTTCAGCATTAAAAATATTACATAAAGACAACCAGTGAGCTGATGAGGTTCAAAAGGTTTTAGAGAGTAGATTATGGCTTTATACGTTAATACGAACGTCAGTTCCATCAATGCGCAACGCAAGCTCAGTAATGCCACTCTGAGCTTAAACACCTCATATCAGCGCCTCTCTTCAGGCCTGAGAATCAATTCCGCAAAGGACGACGCTGCCGGTCTGCAGATTGCTGATCGTCTGACCTCCCAGATTAATGGCCTTAATCAGGGCAACCGCAATACCAATGACGGTATCGCTCTGGCCCAGACCATCGAAGGTGCTCTGGACGAGACCACCAACATGCTGCAGCGTATCCGTGTGCTGGCTGTACAGTCTGCTAACGGTACTAACTCCCAGAAGGACCGCGATGCCCTTCAGGAGGAAGTAACCCAGCTGTCTGCTGAAATTACCCGTATTGCCAAGCAGACAACATTTGCTGGACAACAGATTCTGGACGGAGCTAAAGCTGGTCTTATACCTCAAAACGGCAAGCTGACTTTCCAGGTTGGTGCCAATGCTGGTAATACCTTAGATTTAGAGTGGTCAGATGCCTTTACTATGTCAGGCATTGCCAAGCAGGCTGGAATTAATCAGCCTAATGCTAAGAATAACGGCCTGACAAAGGTCGCACTTGGTAACAATAAATTTGACTATCGCTGGTCTGTATCTTCAGCCAGTACTTCTACCAAGACCCTTGAGAACATCGACAAGATGATTCAGGCAGTTGATTCCAAGCGTGCTGGTCTTGGTGCTTTACAGAACAGAATGGAAAGTACCATTCGTAACCAGGCTAATATCTCTGAAAATCAGTCTGATGCCCGTAGCCGCATAAGAGATACAGACTTCGCCTCTGAGACTGCTGCACTCACTCAGAACAACATTATCCAGCAGGCTTCTCAGTCTGTTCTGGCCCAGGCCAACCAGCGTCCAACTATCGCTCTGAGCCTGCTTGGAGGTTAACAGACTACGCTCTGTTTCCCCATAATTTTTTCGATACTTTCTCTCTTATTTCTCTCTTATATCTGAAGTTGATGTGCTTCTAAGCTCCCTGTGTAACAGGGAAGCTTCAGCTGTATGCACACAACGTTTTTTTGAAGGCAGTACCAGTTTCGTACTGCTGCTTCAATACTGAAAATAATACAGAAAGATACCTTGTGACCTGTATGGTATAAAAGGTTTTAGAGAGTAGAATATGGCTTTATACGTTAACACGAACGTCAGTTCGATCAATGCTCAGCGCAAGCTGAGTAATGCAACCCTGAGTTTGAATACCAGCTATCAGCGCCTCTCTTCAGGCCTGCGTATCAACTCAGCCAAGGACGACGCAGCCGGTCTGCAGATCTCTGACCGCCTGACCTCCCAGATCAATGGCCTTAATCAGGGCAACCGCAACACCAATGATGGTATCGCTCTGGCCCAGACCATTGAAGGTGCTCTGGACGAAACCACCAACATGCTGCAGCGTATTCGTGTGCTGGCGGTACAGTCTGCCAACGGTACCAACTCAGCTGCTGACCGTAAGGCTCTGCAGGAAGAGGTTACCCAGCTGTCTGCCGAAATCACACGTATCGCCAAGCAGACTACTTTCGCCGGTCAGCTCGTGCTTAACGGAAAATATGACGCTGCTAAAAATAGTAACAGTCTCATTCCAGCAGACGGCAAGCTTACTTTCCAGGTAGGTGCCAACGCAGGTAATACCCTGCAGCTTGACTGGGGCAATGAGTTCACTTTAAGTGGCATTGGTCTTTTAGCCGGCATTCAAGCTAATGATATGAAAGACACTGGCGACAAAGGCCTTGTTAAGTCGACAGCTGGTGGTAATGTCACTATCAGATTTGGTGTATGTACTGCTCAGGTAGCAACCAATACTCTGGCGAATATTGATGCTCTTATTCAGGCTGTTGATTCCAAGCGTGCTGGTCTGGGTGCTTTACAAAATAGAATGGAAAGCACTATTCGTAACCAGGCCAATATCTCTGAGAACCAGTCTGATGCCCGCAGCCGCATAAGAGACACAGACTTCGCCTCTGAGACCGCAGCTCTGACCCAGAACAACATTATCCAGCAGGCCTCCCAGACCGTGCTTGCTCAGGCCAACCAGCGTCCTACAATCGCTCTTAGCCTGTTAGGTCGTTAATACAGTATTCTTTTATTATCATTCCAGGCGGGGCATACCCGCCTTTTCTCGCTCTATTAAAATCGATATTAGTATATGTATGGTGGATCCCTGCAGAGCGTAAAAACTGAAGGGGACAGTCTGAGTTTTCAGGCTGTCCCCTTCGTTATTTTGGCCTTTAGATATAGCGTTATGGCGCTCGGAAACTGCGCAACCAGCTGCTCCCGTATTGAGATTTATGAAGCTGTTCGTGGGCGGAATGGGCGCGCCAGCCCTGGCTATTTCTTATCGCTGCTGTCGGTATCTTTTCTGGCAGCTGACTGCTTGTCGGCATTGCGCTCAGCGGCACCGTCCTTGCGCTGCATTGATTTCTGCAGGTCGCCAACGTTAATGCCCTTGCTCTTGAGGTAGCGAAGAACAGGGTGGTAAGGCAGGTTCAGGTAGTTTGCGATAGACTTGACGTCACGGGCCTCATCAGGGCTGTCTGAGGTCAGTCTCTTTTCTACTACGTTATCAATCATGTCCTGCTTGCTGTCGCTAAGAACAGTCTTGCGGCCGGAGCGGGGCTTGTCTGCAAGACCCTCCATGCCCTTTTCCTGAAAGCGGCTAAGCCACTTTCTGACAGTCTTGCGATCAAGACCAAGTTCACTGCTGACCTTGGATATAGACTGGAGCTCGGCAAATTTCAGAATTACCTCATAGCGCTCTCGCAGGCGTGAGCTGGCGCTGCTCGCTACGGCCTTGCGTATACGCTGGAAGTCCGGGTGAGCCTGAATGGCGCTGGCTTCAAGTGTTTTGTCTAACGAGGTCTGGTTCATTTCGAGGAAAAATCCAGGTGCTAAATCGGTTGTGAAATCAGGTTACAAGGAAACAGGACAAGAATATGTTCTGCTGTTGATCTAACGGTGCTGCTTTCACAAGATTCTGTATTTTCTGTTACTCAGCAGGTACAGGCATGCAGTGTGATGCCTCATCAGGTCTTATAGAGCTGTTTCCATACAGATGTGTGATTCCTTGTTGGACATCAAGGACATCGGGACACGGTCAGGCGCACATAAAGTATTTTATGTGTATAAAAAGCAAAAGGCATAATAAGTACAGCCCTCTGTACATATAGACCGACAATTCGGTCCTTAAGAAAAAAACAACACAGAAATGTGCTTATATTTACAGATTCAAATGCGAATAAAAATATACTATCTTATCCTACTACAGGTGATAGACATCACATTTTTGCCTGTAAGATGCTTGGGACATCAACAATACATATTTAGACATATATGTTTATCTAACACTAGAGTACCGTATGATGCCA
>NZ_JALKIK010000029.1:0-67448 GCF_023050955.1 Anaerobiospirillum sp. NML120511 | reverse complement strand
GGGTGTGGGGGCGTGGGGCTTGAGTCTTAAGAAAATTGAGCATCTCAAAGGGTGCGTCAGTGGGATTTTTTTGAGCCCTGGGCCCTTATATCTTATAATTGATAGTTCTGTCCTCGGATGCCTTTGCGAGCATCGGAAGTGCAAAAATAATCTGTGGCCCTGGCTTACAGGGCAATGGTATGGGTGTGCATGTCTCTTCTTTCCCAGTTGCTCAAATTTAAGGATAAAGGCAGTCGTAAAGGAGTGCACCGCTCGGTTATGAGCGGGGACAGCTCCGATCGTCAGACTGCGCTCAACGCTGCCTCAGGGAGTATGGATGGCAGTTCGGACGTTTATGTATTAAGCCGCTTCCGTCTGACCATTGTCTGGGCGGTGGTACTTCTTTCCGTAGTCTTCCTGGTTTCCCGTCTGCTGTGGATTCAGGTCCTCCATCCTGAACGCCTTATCAAGGAAGGCAACAGCCGCATTATCCGCAATTACAAATACGAGCCCGCCCGAGGTCTTATAACCGACCGCAATGGCAAGATTCTGGCTCTTTCAGTCCCGGTCAAAAGTGTCTATGCCGACGCCTACGAGCTCAATGAAAAGAAGATCACCCATGACCCTGATTTGCTGCGCAAGATAGCCTCAATTCTGGAAATCACTCCTCAGGAACTCTTTGAGCGTGTTCAGGATCCCAAGCGCCGTCATGTGCGCCTCAAGCAGTATCTGGCCCTCAACAAGGCCCAGGAGCTCGAAAAGCTCAAGCTGCCCGGCTTTTTAATTCAGGACAACTATCAGCGTTACTATCCAACCGGTGCTGTTAATGCCCAGGTGGTAGGTATCTTAAACGGCGATGGTGAGGGCGTATACGGTGTAGAGAAGAGCTTCAATCAGTTCCTGTCAGCCGAGGCCTCCTCACGTATTGCCAAGAAAGATCTCAGCGGCCATATCATTGAAGATATAGGCGTGGTGGAAAAGGGCAAACCAGGCGGCAATCTGGTGCTGAGCATCGATGACCGTCTGCAGGCCTTTGCCTATGGTGCCCTGCAGGATACGGTCAACCGCCACCAGGCCGAATCAGCCTCAGCCGTCATGCTCGACGTCAAGACAGGCGAAGTGCTGGCCATGGTCAACTATCCAAGCTTTGACCCTAATGACCGCACTTTCTTTGATTCCAACTATGCCCGTAACCGTACCATTACCGACGTATTTGAACCTGGTTCCACCATCAAGCCTATTGTGGCTCTGGCAGGTCTTGAGTCCCGTCAGGTAAAGTGGACTGAGGTCTTCAACCTGCGCCCTTACATTGTCAACGGCAAGATGATCCGTGACAGCAAGCCACAGGAAACAGCCACTCTGGCAGGTATTCTCAAATACTCATCCAATACCGGTATGGCTCAGATTTCCCAGCGTATTGGTCCGACCATGGTGCTGCAGATGTTTGAGCGCTTTGGCCTTGGTTCGAGCACCAACTCAGGCCTTGCAGGTGAGGTCAACGGCAATATCAACAGCTCACGTACCTTCTGGTCGGAAATTGACAAGGCCACCCTGGGCTTTGGTTACGGTCTTACTGTTACCTCGCTGCAGATGGCATCGGCCTATGCCACCCTGGCCAATTACGGTGCCCGCATGCCTGTGTCCATACTGCGCACTGTAGAAAAGCCTCAGTATGCTCAGGTGGCCAATGTTAACGAAATCCGCCGCATGCATACTGTCCTTGAGATGGTGGTATCGGAAGGTTCAGGTGGCAAGGCGGCCATTGACCGTTACCGCATTGCCGGTAAGACCGGTACTGCCCGTATTGCCCGTAACGGTGGCTACGTTGATGATTACGTGTCCTCCTTCGTAGGCTTTGCCCCTATCTCCAATCCGCGCTTTGTGCTGGTAGTGGTAGTGTTCTCCCCTCAGGTAGGCAGCTACTACGGTGGTGCCGTATCGGCCCCTCCATTTAACGATGTGATGACCCGCGCCCTGCAGCTGTACAACATCCCGCCAGACAAGGCAAAGTAACCATGGTCCACGCTGCCGCAGCCCACATGGCCTGCAGCTAATGTAGCTTCAGGCCATGTGGCAGCCCGCCCAGGGCGCCAGGCCGCCATACGCGCAGCGCGCCTGGTGCAAAACGGCCGGAGCAGGCACAGCGCTCAATTTTTCTCATGGCACTAAAGCCGGGGAAAAAGGGGGTAAAATTAGCATTCCCTGACCGGCAGCCATGCAACTGGTCATTAATTCTTATAAATATCTGCAGATTCAGGCAGTGTCCTGAAGCAAATACTCCACAAGGCGCAGCAGCCCGTACCTCGCACCGCGCGGGCGCCTGCAGCCCGGGCGCCAGCCGCCACCGCAGCCAGGGTACACTGGCAGGGCCTCCCCGGGAGGGCGGCCCATGGCGTACCTCAGGTGCGTCCGGGTGGCCCTGGCGTGACCTGGGGATGAGGCCGGACTGAGCTCTTGAGAGCCCTTAAGAGCCCTGGTGGGGCTTTGTGAGCCGGGGTGTATTTGCTTCAGGATTCTGTAAAGGTTTGAGTTTGAGTTTTGTTCTGCCCCGTACTTGCTTTGCAGCAAAGGCAGTGGGCAGCGAGGTTTGAAGATGAAATTTGATGGTACCCTGGTAAGCGTATGCGACTATCTGGAAATCACTTCGGCTTTCAAAGGAAAGATAGGCGAGCTTTTGAGCAAGCTGAAAGTTACCGGTATTGAAAGTGATTCCCGCCGTGTCACAAAGGGCACAATCTACTACGCCAGAAAGGGCGCTCACTTCAATCCTTTTGAGCACCTTGAGGAGATCAAGGCCAAAGGTGCCATTGCCATTCTCATCGATGCCCCTGAGGACAAGACAGGTGAGGGCTGGCAAAGTGTGCTCAATTACTCACAGAGCGGCGACAAGATTAAGGAAGCCTCCACTCCGGCTCCTGCTCCAGCCAAAACAGATAATGCTGCCAAAGCCGAAGAAGAGGGCGAGGAGAAGAACGATCCTGAGCGCAATAAGCGCACCGGCAAGGATGTGCTCAGCTCCCTGGTAAAGGATCCGGAGCTTGCGGTCAGACAGTATCAGGCCTCAGGAGAGACTCCTGAAGCTGCTGCCATCAGTGATGCCCGCATGCTGCGTCTGGTTCTGCCTACCACCAGAAACCTCAGTGCCCTGGCAGGATTCATTTACGACAACCCATCCGAGAAGCTGCGCCTTATTGGTGTTACTGGCACCAATGGCAAGAGCACCATTACCTCTCTGATTGCTCAGATGCTCACCAGCTGCGGCCAGAAGTGCGCCGTATTCGGCACCCTGGGCTATGGCTTCCTCGATGATCTCCAGCCAGCTGCCAACACTACACTCGATGCCATTTCCATGCAGCGTGAGCTGGCCAATTACGTAGAGAAAGGCGCCAAATATGCCGTGATGGAGGTTTCCTCCATAGGTTTCTGTGAGGGGCGTGTATCCGGTCTGTCTTTTTATGCCGGTGCTTTCAGCAACTTAAGCCGTGATCACCTCGATTACCACAAGACCATGGAAGATTACTTTGAGGCCAAGCTCAACTTCCTGCGCATGATTCCGGTCAAGCACCTGGTCATTAATGAAGAGGGTGAATATGGAGCCCAGCTGGTCGAGCAGTTCCCTGAGGCCTGCCGTGTCTCATTTAAGAGTGCCGCTCCTGCCCGTCCATTTGGCGCCCAGATCAATGTGCGCGACATGAGATTTGCTCCGGCTCAGTCCATGCTCTCCATCAATATCACTGCCCGCAAGAATGCCAGTGCCCGTCTCAATCTGCTCGGACGTTTCAATGTTCAGAACTATGCCGTAGCTCTGGGCGTACTGGTCAAGATGGGCTATGACTTCAAGCACCTGATGCGTCATGCCTCCGAGCTCAAGCCGGTAACCGGCCGTATGGAGTGCTTCACTGCCGAAGGCAAGCCACGCATGATTGTCGACTATGCTCACACCCCTGATGGTGTAGAGCAGGCTCTGCGTGCTGCTGCCTGTCACACTCAGGGTTCAGGCCGCATTTTCGCCATTATCGGCTGCGGTGGTGACCGTGATACCGGCAAGCGTCCGCTCATGGCTCTCAAGAGCTCTGTGTATGCTGACTACGCAATCTTCACTGCTGACAATCCACGCTCTGAGAATCTCGATTACATCATTGATGACATGCTGCTCGGAGTCGATTCCAATATCGACGCAGCCTCTGCCCGTGCCACCGATGCCGCCCTTGAGCAGATTATGCTGATCTGCCCTGGCCACCCTGAGGTGGTAAAGGCTGCCCTCAAGGAAGTACACACCATATGCCAGTCCTCTGGTGATGAGGAGATGAATCAGGTATTTGAGCTCTTTAATACTCAGATGCTTGCCCACCTCAAGGACCCTGAGTCAGCCGTACTGCCTGTAGTCATGGCCGAAGAGCATACAGGCGAGCTCTTCTGGGACTACGCTGCACGTATTACCTCACTGCTGGTAGAGAGCTGTGCTAAAGACATTGGCTTTGATGAGTATGAGCGTCTGCGTATTGCCAGAGACGACAGCATTGTTAACTCTGCAGCAAAGGGCAAGTACTACGCCGAGCACCAGAGTGTGCTGGGCATGCCATTGTCCTTAAACGTCACCGCCACCGGCGGCCGCAATGTCCTGGTGGTCAAGGACCGCTACCAGGCCATTCGCTTTGCCTATGAGCACGCCGGCGTCCACGACTGCGTAGTAGTTGCTGGCAAGGGCCACGAGGACTACCAGATCTTCGCTGACCGCACTATACATTTCTCCGACCGTGAGGTCTGCTGCGAGCTGCTGGGCATCAACATGGATGGCACACCAGTTGACGACAGCGCCAAAACCTCCAGGGGCAAGTCCTCAAAGAAGACCACCGCTGCAGCCGCAAAGAAGACTGCGGCTGAGGCTAAGACCACTGCAGCCGCTAAGAAGGCTACCGCAGCTAAGGCAACCAGTGCGGGCGCAAAGAAGACTGCCACTGCAGCCAAGGCAACCAGTGCAGCTGCAAAGAAGACTGCCACTGCAGCCAAGGCAACCAGTGCTGCTGCAAAGAAGACTTCCACTGCAAAGACAACTGCAGCTGCTAAGAAGACAGCCACTGCAAAGACTACTGCAGCAGCTAAGACCACTGCCGAAAAGAAGACTGTCACTGCATCCAAGGCAACTGCAGCTGCTAAGAAGACAACTGCAGCCAAGGCAACTGCAGCTGCTAAGAAGACAACCGCAGCCAAGGCATCTACAGCCGCTAAGAAGACAGCGGCTGAGGCTAAGACCACTGCCGCCGCAAAGAAGACAACCGCAGCTAAGGCAGCCGCAGCTAAGGCAACCAGTGTTGCTACAAAGAAGAGTGCTGCAGCAAAGAAGCCTGCAGCTGCCCGCAAGACCACCACAGCAGGTAAGGGAGACAAGAAATGATTCCTTTTTCCTTAAATGAGCTGGCTGCAGCCGCTGGCGGCAGGGTGGTGTGTGGCAGTCAGTGCTCTGTTGATCCTGATGCGGCCGTAATTGCTCAGGTTTCTACTGACTCACGCAAGGTGGACGCTCACACACTCTTTATACCGCTTAAGGGTGAGCGCTTTGATGGTCATGACTTTATTGGCGGAGCTCTGGAGAAGGGAGCCTGCGCCATTGCCTCATCACGCAGCCTCGAGGAGCTTAAGGCCGCTGTCGGTACGGCCCTTGAGAAGTGTGCCGTGATTTTGTGTGAAGATACTCTGCGTCTGATGGGCCTGTCAGGTCAGCTGGTGCGCCGTCGCTGCCATGCTGTTACCGGTGCTATTACCGGATCCTGTGGTAAGACCACAGTAAAGGAAATGACCGCTTCCATCATGGCTCAGCGCGGTAAGACTCTCTTTACAGAGGGCAATTTCAATAATGACGTGGGTGTGCCTCTGACTCTGCTGCGTCTTGATGACAGCTACGATTATGCTGTAATCGAGCAGGGTGCCAGCCATCTGTGCGATATTGCCCGAACTGCCGAATTTGTTGAGGCTGACTATGCCCTGATTACCAATGCCGGTGATGCCCATATTGAGGGCTTTGGTTCGGCTGAGGGGGTATTCAGAGGCAAAAGCGAGATTCTCGACAGGCTCTACAGCATTCATGAGCCTGAGGGCGATGCTGGTGTTGGTGTCGGCGACGGCGCCGGTGCAGGCTGTGCTGCGGGCAGCGCCTGCGGCTGCGGCGGCAATGCCTCCGGTGGGCGCGTTAAGGGCATAGGCATTGTGCCTCATGACAGCAAGTGGATTGAAAACTGGAAGACCCGCTATGCTCAGGCCTTTGACTGCGGCCGCCTGCTGACCTTTGGTGAGCATGAAGATGCCACCATGAGAGTGACTGATATTGTCTGCAAAACTGTAACTGAGGGCGGCTGTGAGCACAGTGAGCTGTGCTTCCACCTGCACTGCTCAGACCAGCGCTTTGCCTATGACGGCGACCTGTCCATTAAGGCTCTGGGCCGTCACAATGCCATCAATGCTGCCGGTGCCGCTCTGCTGGCTCTGGTTATGGGGGCCCGTGCTGAGGATATTGCCCCTGGCATTGCCGCCTCAGAAAATATTGGTGGCCGTCTGACCCCGATTTTCTATGATGGTGGTCTGACCCTGATTGATGATGCCTATAACGCCAGCTTCAATGCTGTAATTGCCGCCGTGGATACCCTCAATGCGTTCAAGGGCCGTCGCATTATGATTTTTGGTGACATGGGTGAGCTGGGCTCAGCCGCTACTGACCTGCACACACGCGTGGGCGCTCATGCAAAGGGACGTATTGACAACATGTTGTGCGTAGGCCCGCTGACAAATCATACTGTTGAGGCCATGGGCGAGGGCGCCTGTCACTTTGACAGCCACGAGCAGCTCTTTGAAAAGCTTGCAGGCATGATGGCTCAGGCCCGCAGTGCCGGACAGAGTGTTACCTGCCTGGTAAAGGGCTCCCATGCCATGCACATGGACAAGGTAACTGCCTTCATCAAAGAATATGCAGCCGCCAACGGCTATCACCTCAAGGGTGAATCCTGATTTTTAATCTGACTTGCTTCCGGCTCATCTGCCGCAGCAGTGTGCCTGCACAGTGGTGACAGGCAGCTGCGTGGCAGGTGAGCTGGATTTTTTGCATCATGGCCCCAGTGGACAGGCGCGTTGGCGCTGGCCTCATGGCCCGCCGGGCGGGCCATGGCCCATGGCGGGCCTGGCAAGCCAGGCACTGGCTGCCAGGAACTGGCAGGGCAGGGCTGTGAGCCTGCGATTGATAAAAACCTGGTGCGGGCGCTGCCGGCCGGGAAAATGCTATGCATGCAGGGCCGCAGCTGTGAGCGTGCTCCTGCAGATTGAAGAATTTAATGTTGTAAAGTTTTGTTGAATCTTGAGTCCGGTGGCAGTTGCAGCTGAGCCGGGCTGGCTGCGGCCTCTGGGCCGGGGCAGAGATAACAGGTGGCAGAGCTCAGAGCCTGTGGACTCTGACTGCTGCTGTTTTTATGTATCTTAGGTGCCGGTGAGATCTGATGGAAAGTTGGTCCGGCGCTGCCTTGGAGAGAAAACCATGCTCATTTTGCTGGCAGAATGGCTGACACAGTACGTGCCTGCTTTTCGTGTCTTTGACTACCTTACCTTCAGAGCCGTATGTGCCTTACTTACCGCTCTGGTAATTTCCCTGTGGCTGGGACCAAAGACCATTGCCCGTCTGCAGATTCTCCACTTTGGTCAGGTTGTACGTAAAGACGGCCCGGAAAGCCACCTCAAAAAGCAGGGCACCCCAACCATGGGCGGTATTCTCATCAATGCCACCATTATTCTGACCATTCTGCTGTGGTCACGCCTTGATAATGTCTATGTCTGGTATACCGCTGCCACAGTACTGGGCTATGGCATGATTGGCTTTGCTGATGACTATCTCAAGGTAGTACGCCACGATCCCCGTGGTCTGCGTGCCAAGTACAAGTACTTCTGGCAGTCAGCCATTGCCCTTACTCTGGGCTGCTGCATTTACGGCTTTGCCAAAACACCGGCCGAAACCACTCTGGTAGTGCCTTTCTTCAAGGAATTCATGCCTGATATAGGCTTCCTCATTATCCCTCTGACCTACTTTGTAATCACAGGCTCATCCAATGCGGTAAATCTTACCGACGGTCTTGACGGTCTGGCCATTCTGATCACCATCACCGTGGCTACCGGCCTTGGTATCATTGCCTGGGCAACCTCCAATTACAATTACGCCGAATACCTCTACATACCTTATGTGCCTATGGCAGCTGAGCTGGTAATTGCCTGTGTGGCCATCGTCGGTGCCGGTCTGGGCTTTTTATGGTTTAACACCTACCCTGCCGAAATCTTCATGGGCGACGTAGGTTCCCTGTCATTAGGTGCCACCCTTGGTATTATTGCCGTACTGATTCGTGAAGAGCTGCTGCTCTTTATCATGGGCGGTATCTTCGTTATCGAGACCCTGAGCGTAATCCTGCAGGTAGGTTCCTTCCGTCTGCGCGGTACCCGTATTTTCCGCATGGCCCCAATCCATCACCACTTTGAAAAGGGCGGCTGGCCAGAGCCACGTGTTATCGTACGTTTCTGGATTGTCAGCATTATGCTGGTTCTCCTGGGCCTCGTGACCCTCAAGTTACGCTGATGCGCCCGGGGCGGGCGCTGCATGCAGCGCGCTGCAGCCGCGCCGCCTCCTGCCTGGCCTGACCTATGGCAGGCGGGCATAAGAATTTTCCGGGCTGTATGCTCAGTGCCGCGCCTGATGGGAGGCAATGCCTCCCTGGCTGGGACGCAGGCACCGGGCGCGGCCCCTTCCCGGCCGGACAGGGTTATGTCCTGAATGATTTTGCTGGAGCTGATTAATGGCTATGGACAGATATCAAGGTAAGAAGATTGCCGTAGTAGGTCTTGGTGTTTCCAATATTGCTGTTGTTTCCTACCTGTTAAGACACGACATCAAGAAGCTGTCTCTTTTTGATACCCGCACCAACCCTCCTTATGCCGAGGAAGTACCTGGCGGTGTTGACTTCAACCTGGGACCGCTCAATGTCGAGCTGCTCAAAACCTATGACATGCTGGTAGTAAGCCCGGGCCTGTCCATCAACATGCCTGAGATTAAGGCCGCTGAGGCTGCAGGCGCTGAAATCGTAGGCGACATCGAGCTCTTTGCCCATGAGGTCAAGGCCCCTGTAGTGGCCATCACCGGTTCCAATGGCAAGTCCACTGTTACTGCCCTTACCGGTTACATGATGGAAAAGGCCGGCCTGAACACAGCTATCGGCGCCAATTTTGGCAATGCCGTATTCGATATTCTCTCCGACCGTGTTCAGACCTATGTCCTTGAGCTTTCCAGTTTCGAGCTTGAGACCACCAGCAGCCTTAATATCGATGCTGCCGTCATGCTTAATGTCTCCGAGGATCACCTTGACCGTTACGATGGCTCCATTGAGAAATATGCCGAAGCCAAGCGCCGTATCTTCAAGAACTGCAAGCGCATCATAGTCAACCGTGATGATCCTCGCACCATGCCAAAAGACAAGGCCGAAAAGTCCCGCATCTTTGCCAGCTTCGGTCTTGATAACAGCGAGTATGGCCGTGAGGTCACCGAGAACACCACCTATCTGTGTGTCAACGGCAAGCGCGTACTTGATGCGCGTGATCTCATCATCTGCGGTGTACACAATGAGCTCAATGCCCTTGCAGCCATGGCTCTTGCTGATGCCATGAACATTCCACGTGAAGTGCAGATTCAGGCTCTCAAGACCTTTACCGGCCTTGAGCACCGCTGTCAGCTGGTACGCATTCTCGAGGGCGTCTCTTTCTACAATGACTCCAAGGCTACCAATGTGGCCTCAGCCGAGGCTGCCATTACCGGCCTGAGCCCACGTCACAAGGAAGGCATCATTTTGCTGGCAGGCGGCATCGGCAAGGGGCAGGACTTCACTCCTTTAAAGCGTTACCTGGGCAAGGAAATCAGTCGTATATACTGCTTTGGCCGTGATGCTGACAAGCTCCTTGCTCTGGACAAAAAGCGCTGCGTAGGCGTTATGAACATGCGTCAGGCCATACGTCAGGCCTTTGCCGAGTCCAGGGACGGTCAGGCCATTCTGTTAAGCCCGGCCTGTGCCTCCTTTGACCAGTTCAAGGGCTTTGACGAGCGTGGCCGCGTCTTCGTCAACCTGGTCAACAACCTCATCAGCCGCGACGATATCACCAGCTCCTGATAAAGCGCTGAACCTGCTCAGCCCTTTATCAGGCTCCGCCCGGCCGATGGCCCCGGCCACGGGGCACATGACCCGGGCCGTGGGCCATCGGGCTCCCGGCCCATGGCCCAGGGCCATTCACCGGCAGTTACCATGCGGGCTGACCCGCCTTTGAGTTATTCAGGTGCTTCATGTTCAAGATTGACACTAAAGTAAGCAAGGTTGCCAAATTTGATCGCACCATCATCTTTGTCAGCCTGCTGCTGATGCTCATCTCCATTGTGCTCATCTCATCAGCATCGGTGCAGGAGGCCTATCACTCTACCGGTGATGCCTATTACTATCTCAAGCGTCAGATTATCTTTACCGGCGTGGCTGTAGTCTGGGGACTGCTGATGACTTCGATACCCAGCAAGACGTGGTTTAACATTTCGCTGCCCCTGATGGGCTTTGCCATGCTTCTGCTGGTGCTGGTGCTTATCATTGGCCGTGAGGTCAATGAGGCCAAAAGATGGATCGGCGTAGGCCCCATCAATTTGCAGCCGGCCGAGCTGCTCAAGCTCTTCTGGATTATCTACTTTTCAAGCTATACCTGCCGCAAGATTGAAATGGTGCGTCATGAGCTGGCAGGCTTCTTAAAGCCAATGGCCTTCATTGCCGGTATTGCTTTCCTGCTGCTGCTCCAGCCTGACTTCGGCTCTCTGGTGGTAGTAACAGCCATTACCTTTGGCATTCTGTTCATGGCCGGTGCCGGTCTGCTCAAATATCTGATTACCCTGGTATTTGTAGGCGCGGTAGGCGCCATTATTATCTGGGCTCAGCCTTACCGTCTGGCCCGTGTGACCGCCTTCCTTGATCCATGGCAGGACCGTTTTGGCTCCGGCTATCAGCTCACCCAGTCACTCATGGCCTTTGGCCGTGGCGGCATGACGGGCGAGGGCATAGGCAACTCAATTCAGAAGCTGGGCTATCTGCCTGAGGCCCATACCGACTTTGTAATGTCTATCCTTGGTGAGGAGTGCGGCTTTATTGGCGTGTGCTTTGTCATCCTGCTGGAGTTCATCATTATCTGTAAGGCCATTATCCTGGCATCACGCATCTTAAGGCAGCGTTCCCAGTTCCAGGGCTATGTGGCTTTTGGCATTGGCATGTTCTTCTGTCTGCAGACTGTAATTAATATTGGCGCCGCCTCGGGCGGTCTTCCTACCAAGGGTCTGACCCTGCCGCTCATTTCCTATGGCGGCTCCTCCCTGATTGTATGTATGTGGGCTCTTGCTATCCTGCTGCGCATCGACTACGAGTGGCGCACCCAGAAACTGGGCGACCTCAAATACAGCTGACAATGGCCGCCCCGCCACATGCGCGGCAGCTGCCAGGTCAGCTGCCGCTGGCCCTGTCGGGCCGCAGGCGCAGGCCTGCGGGCTACCGGCCCAGCTCTGCTGGGCACCGGCCCCGCCAATACCCCGAATGGACAGGGCTCGTGCATGAGCCCGGGCAATGAGAGTTAAACAATGAGCAAAAGAGTATTAGTAATGGCCGGTGGTACCGGCGGTCATGTTTTTCCAGCCATGGCCATTGCCCGTGAGCTTATGGATCGCGGCCACACAGTCCACTGGATGGGTACCCGTGGCCGTATTGAGGAGCGTGTGGTTCCGGCTGCCGGCATTGATATCAGCTATGTCGATGTCAAAGGTATTCGCCGCAACGGCATCATGTCCCTTATCAAGGCACCTTTCATGGTCATGAATGCCATTGGCCAGGCAAAGAAGATCATTAACAGCTTCAAGCCTGATGTAGTCATTGGCTTTGGCGGCTATGCTTCAGCCCCGGGCGGCATGGCAGCCCGCTTAAGCGGTATTCCTCTGATTCTCCATGAGCAGAACGCCGCAGCCGGTATGACCAACCGTGTACTGGCCCGCTTTGCCGACCGCATTCTGCTGGGCGTAGGTGAGGCTTTCACCGGCCCAAAGGTGGAGTCCGTAGGCAATCCTGTGCGCAGCGAAATCATGGCTCTGGCCGGTAAGGAGCGCTCCTTTGCCCATGAAGATGGCCGGACCCGCATTTTAATTGTGGGCGGCTCACTTGGTGCCACAGCCCTTAACGAGCAGGTTCCACAGGCCCTCAGGCTCTTTGGCCGTGATGACATCAGCGTCTTCCATCAGTGCGGCAAAGACCAGGCTGTAAAGACTGCAGCCAACTACGAAGGTGCCCAGTTTGAGTATCAGACCTCTGATTTTATTGAGGATATGGCCTCAGCCTACAGCAAGGCCGATCTGGTTATCTGCCGTGCCGGTGCCTCAACCGTATCTGAGGTCAGCGCCGTAGGTCTGCCAGCCGTATTCGTTCCTCTCCCTACAGCTGTAGATGACCATCAGACCAAAAATGCCCAGACCCTGGTAAAGGCCGGCGCAGCCCGTCTGATGCCACAGTCTGAGCTCAACGCCCAGGCCCTGCACGATATCATTGCGCAGCTGCGTGACCCGGCCACCCTGGCCCAGATGTCAAAGGCCGCCTCAGGCGCTGCCCGCCTCGACGCTACCAGCCGCGTCTGCCAGATTATTGAAGAACTGGCCTGACCCAGTGCCTGATCCTGTGCCAGGGACAGGCCCACGCCAGGCACAGGCCTGACCAGGGACGGTCATACGGACAGATGCCATGCCTGCCGGACAGGCTGGCCCAGGCCAGCGCCATAGGCAAAGCCCCATGGCAGAGGACCAGGACCTGGCCGCCAGGCCACGTGCAAAAAATGTGGACTTCGTTATTTGTACCCGGGGCAGTTTTGTTCTAAGATCAGGGCAAATTTTTTTCAGTCGGTCTCTCCTAAAAAATGCGACTGCAGGTATCAGCCCTGACAGTCAGAGAAGCTGGTCTGTTCAAGGTTAACTGCGGTTTGCTCACATTGTGCTCTTAAGGGGCCTGCCCGGACCTGGTGCCATGACACCACCGGCCATGCCCGGCACTGTCGTGCCTGAAAGACAGTGCCCCTGCCATCATCATGGCACTGCCATGCCATGGCCTGCTACTGGCCTGGTCATGCGATGGTCTGCCACTGGCCCGCCCATATGGCCTGGCCTCCGGCCATGCTGGCACATCTGCTTTTGCTGAGTATGCCGGGGTATTGCCTGGAGTATTTACCGGAGTATTTGCCCGGACACACAGCTGCAGCTAAGCTGCGTGCACCCTGCTGCTCAGGCAGCAGCGGCATTGCTGCGCAGTCTGCACAGTAAGTGCTGCCTGATGGGCAGCTGCACGAGTCCGGATCCCGTCTTTGTCTTTTCCTGCGCAGCAGGGCCCTGGTGAACCTGAGGTTTACCGGCAGCTGCCGTCAGCGCCATTTTCATACTACAGCCATGAAGAATCAGCCTAATTTTGAAACTGTGCCTCACATGCACAAGGTACGTCGTATCCATTTTGTGGGTATCGGCGGCTCAGGCATGTGCGGTATTGCCGAAGTTCTGAAAAATGAGGGCTATGCAGTATCCGGCTCTGACATTGCCCCGGGCAAGGTCACCGAGCGCCTTAGTGAACTGGGCATTCAGATCTTCATTGGCCACCGTAAGGAAAATGTCGAGGGGGCCAGCGTAGTGGTAGTGTCATCTGCCATTCATACCGGCAACCCTGAGGTTGAAGCCGCCATTGCTGCCCGTATTCCCGTAGTACGCCGCGCCGAGATGTTAGGCGAGCTCATGCGCTACCGCTATGGCATTGCCGTATCCGGTACCCATGGCAAGACCACCACTACCTCCCTGATTGCCTCCATCTTTGCCGAGGCAGCCTTGGACCCTACCTTTGTGATTGGCGGTCTGCTCAACTCTGCCGGTACCAACGCCCGTCTGGGTACCAGCCGTTTTTTAATTGCCGAGGCCGATGAGTCAGATGCCTCATTCCTGCATCTGCAGCCTATGCTGACCGTGGTCACCAATATCGAGGCCGATCACCTTGAGACCTACGGCGGCGATTTTTCCCGACTTACCGATACCTTTGTCCAGTTCCTGCACAATCTGCCTTTCTATGGCGTAGCCGTAGTGTGCATTGATGATCCAGTAGTTAAGAGCATCATCCCGCGCATTGGCCGTCAGGTAATTACCTACGGTGTCAGTGAGGAGGCCGATCTGCAGGTCACAAATTTCATGCAGATGAAGGCAGGCTCGTTCTTTACCGTAAAGCGCAGGAACGGCCCAGACCTCAACGTCAAACTGCCTCTGCCAGGCCTTCACATGGCCAAGAATGCTACTGCAGCCATTGCCGTGGCTCTTGAAGAGGGAGTTGAGGAGCAGTTTATTCTCAGCGCTCTTGAGCACTTTGAGGGTGTAGGCCGCCGCTTCCAGCGCTATGGCCGCTTCATGGCCCCTAAGGGAACGGTCAGCATCGTTGACGATTACGGTCACCATCCATCTGAGGTCATGGCCACCATCAAGGCCATACGCGAGGGCTGGCCAAGCCGTCGTCTGGTTATGGTCTTCCAGCCACACCGCTACTCACGCACCCGCGACCTTTACGAGGACTTCGTCAAGGTACTGCAGATGGTGGACGTGCTGATTCTGGTCGAGATTTACTCAGCAGGCGAAAGCCGCATTCCTGGTGTGGATGGCCGCCATCTGTGTCATTCCATCAGATCTCAGGGCCGCATTGAGCCTCACTATGTCGAAACAGTAGACGAAGTGCCTGAGCTGCTGGACGTACTGTGCGAGGAAAACGATATTGTCCTCACCCAGGGCGCAGGCAATGTCGTACAGGTAGCCGGCATGCTCAGCTCCCGCTGGCCAAAGGCCGAGGCCTGACGCCTGACGCCGGTGGCATGGCACCATGCCCCTGGCATGAGCCATGAGCCATGAGCCATGTGCCGCCAGCGCCGGGAAGCTAAGCCCATGCCCGGGCCAGTCGGGCCACTGATACCGCAGGTCTGTGCAGGACGCGGTCGGAGTATTTAAATAACCACAGGAAAGACAAGTGGCATCAGCAAAGCATCCATTTAAAAGGAGACGCAGCCGTGGCAGTTTCATTCTGTCACTGGCCGTATTCCTGTGCTTTCTTGGAGTTAACTACAAGGCTGTTGAGTTCATGGTGGATTACGCCACCGACAGCAGCACTTTTCCTGTGGCCCGCGTTGTGGTCAATGGCAAGCTTACCCATATCAGCAAAGAGGAAATTGCCTCTACTGTGGGCAAGATGGCCGCAGGTCATAATCTCATCAGCTACGATCTCTCACAGCTGCACAATGCTCTGGTGCAGATGCCATGGGTATCCAAGGCATCAGTAAGCAGACGCATGCCTGACACCATCATTGTCAATCTGGTAGAGCACTTCCCGTCGGCACGATGGAAATCCACGGGCTTTTATGATGCCCATACCGACAGCGTTTTCTATCCTGAAATGCCCAATACCGATCTCTCCCTCGTGACCTTGAGTGCCCCTCATGACACTCTGGCCGGAGAGCTGTATGCTCATGCCTACAAATTCATGCAGATGACAGCCCGTACTCCTTACATCATAAGAGAGGTGCACCTGGACGCTGCCCGTGGCTACCGCGTACTTATCGAGGGCAATGTCTGGCTGATCCTGGGCCGCGAAAGCTCCCCTGATCTGCCGCTGCTGCGCTTAAAGCGCTTTATTCTTGCTTTTAGAGAAACAAAGCTCAAATTAAGTGACATCGACTATGTCGACCTGCGCTACGACAACGGTTTTGCCGTAGGCGAGAAAAGCAAATAACATAAGTCCGCCCCGCTCAGCTCAGCTCAACGCTGTGCTGTCAGCCTGCGCTGCTCTGCCTGCACAGTGCAGCGCAAGCGTTGATGGGGGCGGGGCGGCGCGCCAGTGTCACGGCACAGTAAGGCACTGTGCCTGAGCACGCCTTTGCGGTGCGCCACTAGCCATTAACATGCAAATTTGGCTAAAATTTACTGTTTACCATCCTGAGCGAAGGCAGAGAACTATGTGGCTCCTTCGCGCAAGTTCAGGAGCGGCGGAGAGCTGAAAAAGCGCTTTTGTGGCACTCTCCGTATGTGCAGGCAGCTGATGCTGCCGTGAAAAAGGTTTTTAGTATATGGGCCCGGCTGCAGCAGTAAGCTGCACAGCAGCTGCCGCAATGCAGCAAGCTGCACAGCACAGCCAGCATGCCGCATCAGGCGGCAGCAGCTGCCGGAAGGCCCGGGAAAAGATTTTGACAGGCTGACACCAGTCAGGCCCGGAGCGGCGCTGTACGGCAATGCAATGCAAAGCAGACAGGTCCGCCCCCGGTCACCGACTGGCGCAATGGCACCCTGCCTGAGCCCGCACCTCTTTGTGGCGCGGGCCCAGGCAGGTGCACAAACAGTGGCCTGGCTGCAGCTCCCCCTGTCTGTGATTTTTGGGGAGCGGGCCGGTTCATGAGGTCTATCAGAGGACAGGAGATATTGAATGTTTAATAGAGGTCATAAGGCAGCCGCAGACCAGGCAAAAGCCCCGGAGCCTTTGGTCGCAGTAGATATTGGTACCTCCAAGATCCGCCTTATTGAGGGCCTTGTGGACAGTGAAAACATTGTGTCTGTTTCCTACTTTGATGAAGTGCCTTCAGCAGGTATTGTCAACGGTACTGTCTCTGATCTTGAAAAGCTCACCGAAAAGCTCTCCATTCTTATTCATAATTATGAAAAGAATACCGGCGGTCAGTTTTCACGCTGCTTTGTAGGTATTGCCGGACGTCATATTCAGTCCAAGAATGAAAAGGGCAATGCCACTGTACCGTCTCACCGTGTAACTGCTCAGGACAAGGAAAATGCCATTGCGCATGCCCGCTCTGCCAAGTTCTCCGAGTACAGCCACCTGCTGCATGTCATTCCTCAGAGCTATGACATTGACGGTACCGGCAATATCTCCAATCCTATTGATTTAAGCGCCATGCGCCTGGGCGTAGACGTACATCTGATTGCCTGTAACGAAGATCAGGAAAATAATCTGCGTGCCGCCTTTGAAAAGCTTTCCAGCCAGTTCCAGATTGAGCATGTTATCTACAATGGCGTAGCTGCGGCTGACGCCGTGCTCTCTCAGGAAGAAAAGGATATTGGTGTCTGTCTCATCGATTTTGGTGCCGGTGCCATCAACGTGGCCGTTTATGATCAGTCACGCCTGGTGCTGACCTTTGGTCTTGATGTGGGCGGCAATTCTGTAACCCGCGATATCGCCACTCACTTTGGTGTCTCCCTGCCAACAGCTGAATACCTCAAGCTCAACTATGGCGTAGCCCATCCGGCCCTGCTGCCTCCAGAAGTACAAAACGAGGTACTCTCCTTCCCTAATGGCAATCAGACAGCCATGATTCCACGTCATGATCTGTCCACCCTGGTAGGACTGTGCCTTATCGATATCTTCCGTACCATTTCTGACCGCATTGAGCGCTACCGTCAGAACTCAGGCAAGCCTCTGAGCATTGGCGCAGGCTATGTCATTACCGGCGGTGCTGCCTGCACCAGCGGTATTACTATTCTGGCCACCAACAAGCTCGGTGCCGCCGACAGCATTGGCCATGTAAAGGTCAAGACTGCCGTACCACGTGGTGTAAAGGGTGATTATGAAGCCCTGGAGCTGGCCTCCTCTGCCACTGCCGTAGGCCTGCTTCGTTTTGGCAATGCCATCAATCTCGAGCAGTCCAACCGTGTGCGCAATCTCAACGCCAACCGCAACAGCACCAGCGTTGTCGGCCGCGCCATAAGCTGGACCCGCGACTGGCTCTCAAAAGAGTTCTAAAACAAAGAACAGACAAGGCCATGGGGCCAGCCACCAGGCCCGGCAAAGCCGGCTGGATCGCCCCTGGCATGGCCTGCGCCAGCGCTGCCCAGCGCAGCTGCAACCGCAGGCCAGCTGCCCTAAGCCAAATGGGGACAGCCAGCAATATACTGAAGCAAACAGACAGACAAACATTAAACTGCTTCGTGGGACGACGTCCTTACTGCCTTGCAGCAGAAGGGGCGCTTTCAGTGAAAGCACGGGCTGCAGGTCCTGAGCCTTATGGCCTCAGACTGGCCTGCCTGGCATCTTGCCAGCAGCACGGGCCTGCCTTTCCCTTACCTTCTCACACATTCCCCAATGACCTTTGTCGGTACAGACCTTTATCCTGGTACATGCTTTTTTTATCCTGGGTAAAGCAGGGGCCAAATCTGATTTACAGATACTGAGGTTGCGCACCTTGATAGTGCAAGGGAAAATGTCGGGCATTGTCGGGTAATATTGATATAGTTTGATTTAATTACAGGGCATTTTCATCCAGGGCGCATAGCTGCGTGCTTTTGAGTATATTGTCCCAGCGATGCCGGGAACAGGACTTCAGGCAAAGTTGTGCGCTGACCTGCAAATTGGCGGTAAAAAGCTGACGGCAGGTGAAATTTGTCACGTAATTAAGGTAAACTGCAGATTTTGTCCTGCATGCTTGCATGCAATGACAATTTAGCCTGAGTACATGAATCAGCCTGATTAAGGTTATTAAGTTCCTTTTAATGATCTGACTCAAGGACGGTTCATTCAGGCGCGATGATTTTATCTTCGAGATAGAACCTCGCAAGATATATGTGAAACACTGCAAATGTTGTAAGTGGATAAGTCGTGGCTGCCGAGCGGCCACGGCCATCATTTTTTTTCACATAAGCAAGGGTATTACTGAGCTGGAATCAGCCCGGTTAATCATGCCCCGCAAAGAATTCTTTCCTTTTTTACCGACAGGCCCGTCTTCAAGGACGGTGGCTGAACAGCCTTTTACTGCAAATCAGCCTGTCGAGGCCGGATACGCTCCGGCTTGCTTGCCCGTACCGCTGTATCAGCATGGCTGGACGTGACCTGGCAACATCCGGTCACAGCAAGGCCGTCAGCCGACGTACTACCCCAAAGTTGGGAGCGTCGCCTGAAAATGTCTGATCTCCAGCGGCATCAGGGAAAACTGCATGAGGTAAACAGCGGCTCTGCTTGCAGTACAGAGTCATGCTGAAAATGCAGTAATAAGCTGACCTTGAAAATTGACCCGGACATGACCTGAGATGCTTACCGCCTTTTGGCATCATAAGGTTCTGTCAGTACCAGGCAGTACGCAATACAACTGGAAGACACAGCATGTCATACAGCCTGGTATGCCCGCAGATGGCAAGTCGTGCCCGAGCCGGGCTGGCATGTCAGATGCCCCGGGCAGCGCCGGAGACAGGCGTTCTGCCGGGCAACATCAATGAATGATGCACCCCAACCTGCAAAAGCTGCACGGGCTCAGGCACTGAGCTGCAGGCGCGGCAGGCCCAATCAGTCTGCAGCACTGAGCAGCAGGCTGGTAGCCAGCAGGTTGCCACCTGGTCCGGAAGCTGATGTAAATCAGGCCGGGAACGGGATGCATAAGGGCATGGCGCCGGTCATGCACTTTCATTTAGATGTGCTTTTTTCGGGCTTTTGAGGTTATAATAATTGACACACTAAGTTAAATTAGATGCACAGTACCTATTTGGGGGTTTTATGGGCGGTTTTGTTGTGGATTCAGTAGATCCGACTTCTGTTGCAAGTGAATCCGGAATTCACCAGGCAAAAAATAGTGTTGTTCGCGTTCTTGGTATCGGTGGTGGCGGCGGTAACGCCCTCCAGCACATGATCAACCAGAGCATCGGCGGCGTTGAGTTCATTGCCGTAAACACCGATGCTCAGGCCTTAAACGCATCTACTGCTCCTCTGAAGGTTCAGATTGGCGTTAAGCTCACCAATGGTCTTGGCTCCGGCTGTGATCCTAACAAGGGCCGCAAGGCTGCTGAGGAAAGCCGTGATGACATCAAGAAGCTGCTGGCCGGCTCTGACCTCATCTTCATTACTGCAGGCATGGGTGGTGGTACCGGTACCGGTGCTGCTCCAATCATTGCCGAGATTGCCCGTGAGAGCGGCGCTCTGACCGTTGCTGTTGTGACCAAGCCTTTCTACTTTGAGGGCAAGCGCCACACCGTTAACGCTGAGGCCGGTATTACCGAGCTGTCCAAGCACGTTGATTCCTTAATCGTTATGGACAACGACAAGCTGCTGTCCAACCTTGGTGCCAACATCTCCATTATTTCTGCCTTCAACGAGGCCAATGATGTGCTGCTCAACGCAGTGCGCGGTATTACCGACATCATTACCATCAAGGGCTTCATCAACCTCGACTTCTCCGACGTTGAGACCATCATGCAGGGCCGTGGCCATGCCATGATCGGTACCGGCGCAGGTCAGGGTGCCAACTTCTGTGAAGACGCCATTCAGCGTGCCATTCACTCTCCTCTCATTGAAGAGGTTGAGATCAGAAGTGCTACCGGTCTGCTTGCCTATGCCCGCGTAAATCCAAACTTCCCTCTGCACAAGTGGGAACAGATTATGAAGGAAATCCAGAGCTACGCTGATGAGGAAGCTGACTGCAAGCTGGGTATCGTATTTGATGACCAGATTCAGGAAGATCAGATCGAAATTACCATTCTCATCACCGGTATCTCTTCAGCCGAGGTTTCCAACTCCGAGCGTCAGTTCAATTCCTCCGGCCGTACCAGCCTGAACCGTCGTCCACCATCAGGTAATGACAACGGCTTCTTCAGAAACGTACAGCAGCAGAACTACGTTCCACCAGTACGCCCAGCCGCCCCAGCAGCTGCCGCTGCCGGTGCAGCCGCTCAGAACCGTCCAGCTGCCGTAGCTGGTGGTGAGCACCGCATTCAGCAGGTCAATACCGTAGGTAACGGTCTTGCACCTAATGGCTTTTCCTCCATCGCCAGCCAGGAAGTAAACTTCAACGGCAACAGCTCAAGCAGCGCCAGCAGCGATGACTGGAACGAGTCAAACGAAATCCCTTCTATCTTCCGCAAGAAGGTCTAAAGATTACCCAATAACTTAGTGTACTAGCACCATCGGCCCGGTGGTGTATCCAAAGCCCATGACCTCGGTTGTGGGCTTTTTATTTGCCTCCAGCCCCACGAACACCTCCGAACACCCCAACCCAACCCAAAAAAGACCAGCGACTACGCTCCCGTGTCTAAACACCCGACAATCTACCAAAATCCCCCACTCCAAAACCCCACACCAAAGCCGTCCAGCGGCCCAGCAGGACAGCCTGCCACATTTTCTCTCTACGGATCAAAAGCTCACTTCTTCAGACGGCTACCACGTCGCTCACTTCCAGTTCCAATAACCCCATCCATCCCTAATCTAATGACTTCGGAGTCAGGCAGCTGCTCCTGCACAAGCCCATGTCCACAGAACAGCACAGCACAAGGCAACTGTCCAACAGTCCACTGCAGGGTTGTCTAATGCCGGGCAAGCCACTGCAGGGCAAGCCATTGCTGCACCAGCTGCTCCGAGACGTCTCCTTATATCAATCAAATATAATTGAAGTATATCTATATAATTTACTATATGTATAGGCCTGTGCCTTGGACTGAAATGGAGCATCATGCGTTATAAAGCGCGTTGTATGACATCTGATTCTCATCCCGGAAAGTTCCCTGCAAAACAGTATCTCAACAGCGCCATATTTTGCTCCTTGCCGACCTGCAGACAGCACACCGACAGCGCCTCATGAGTGGCAGTTCAGACAGTGTTCACCAGAACACACCTCATCATAACGGCTGGTGCTTGCGAGCATGTTGCTTCGGCACCTTGTGCCTTGCCCACAGCAAAGGCCGTGAACATGGCAGGTGTTGCCCCTTGCGGTAGTGCCGCTGCGCTCATTGGTCACCACCAGCAATACGCAGTACATGGGTAACGGAGCCAGTTCACATGTGAGTAGCGCCAGTTCGCATGTGTAAAGCCGGTATAGGTAGCAGGGAGGGGAGTAAGCATGGAATCAGCTATAAGTAATGAGCACCAGGCCATAAGTTGTCAGAAGGGCTGTCCGTAGCGGGACTGTAATGGAGTATTGGCTGGGCTGGAGAACCTGTTTAAAGCCTGGTTCTTAATGACGCTACTCCTGCGGCTGCGGATGAGGGAACGTGGGGCTTATGCGACTGCAGCTGTGGCTTTCTCAGGTGCCACAAGCCACTCTCATTCTGCACAGACAGCAGCGGAGCAGCGGAAGTTGAGGATAGATTAGCCTTCACCGCACAGTGCCTGTGTCCGGCTGTAAAGGCAGCCTGCTTAAAGGGGCTTGCGTTACGACAGGGCGGGGACAGGGTGATGAAAATATGACAGATCACTTATGTTTGCGGGCGTGAAGTCGGGAGGTGAAATTTGTAATGCCTGTTTAAGTATTATATAGTTTGTCCAAATATGGGCCATATGCAGGTATTACTGCATGGCGGCAGAGCCGGTGGATAGCTGGTTTGCAGGCTTTTTGCTAGATACATAAAATTAATAAAGTGAATTATTAAAGTATTGAGTTAAATAGACGTTACTATGGATAAGCATGGATTTATTTCATGCTCAGACAATGGCCGATATTTTTTATGATTCAGGGATAAAACTTTTGTCTCTTCACTCCGTCTAAATGGCACCGGCAGCGCATACACACTGGGATAACAGCAGGAAAAAGCGCGTTGTTACCGGATGGAGTATTTTGACCTCTGTCACGATTTTGCTGCATTAACCCTAATTTTGAGGGCGTAGCATGAGAGGCATGGCAGCATGGCATGGTTCTTCCAGACCGCTGAATCAGGGAATCCATGCAATAACATACTGTTTATGCTTTTCTGTCTGCATAAATATGCAAGATTTTCAGGACAGAAAGTATTATTTTCGCCATCACTTTGTACTAAAATTGTGGCGTTTTGTGATGTAGCAGGAGGAAACTTCAATGATTTTCCAGAGAACGATACGAGAAGCTGTTTCTGCCACTGGAATTGGCCTGCATTCAGGCTCAAAGGTAGAAGTATCTTTTCGCCCTGCACCAGCCAATACTGGCATCATATACACCCGTACCGATCTGAATCCGGCCGTTTCCATCAAGTGCGAGCCTGATGCCGTACGTGACACTCAGTTATGTACCGCTCTGGTCAACCTCGATGGTGTACGTATTTCCACTGTTGAGCACCTGACAGCTGCCCTGTGTGCTCTGGGTATCGACAACCTTTATGTGGACGTAAATGCCCCTGAGCTGCCGGTAATGGACGGTTCATCACAGCCTTTCATTTACCTGTTCGAAACCACTGGTGTCCAGGAACTCCAGGCCCCTAAGAAGTTCATTCACCTCAAGCGTGCCGTACGCGTAGAAGATGGTGAGAAGTGGGCCGAGATCACTCCGGGCGATGGTTTTACCATGGACCTGACCATTGATTTCAATCATCCGGCCATGGACAGGGATCTTCAGCATTTCTTCCTCGACTTCTCAGGTGAGAGCTTCGTTCGCGAACTGTCCCGTGCCCGTACCTTCTGCTTCATGAAGGACGTTGAGTTCATGCACAGCCACAATCTGGCTCTGGGCGGTTCCCTTGAGAATGCCGTAGTACTTGATGACTACCGTGTAATCAACCCTGACGGTCTGCGTTACCCAAATGAGTTTGTAAAGCACAAGATGCTTGATGCTGTAGGCGACCTCTACATGTATGGTCACAGCATTTTAGGTAACTTCCGTGCCTACAAGACCGGTCACAAGCTCAACAACATGCTGCTGCGCGCCGTTCTGGCTGACGCCGCCAACTATGAGCTCATCGAGATTGATCGTCGTGTTGTTGAAAACAACGCCATCGAATTCCTCGAGTCCGAGGACGTCACTGCAGGTCTGGGCGGCCACCGTCTAATCCTCAACTAACCGGATTCCCTGCCCCGTGGGCCCACAGCCCACAGGCACACCATCCAGCGGCCACAGCCTCCAAGCGGAGCTGTGGCCGCTGCGCTTTGCACGCAGGCCATATCTCCTTATCCAGGCCCGCACCTCAGCTGCATCATACCCGGGACCGTCGCATTACCCAAGCATCTGCACGGACTTCCCCAGTCATCTTAAAAGCTCACCTGTCCAGCCCAGTACCACCTTAATCAAAACGATTTACTAAAGGTATTAGCGCGCCTGCAGTCAGCAATGCCGTCCCATCCCCTCCTCATCTGTTTTGCCCTTATTCTATGCTCTATCGTTGCAGCTGCAGCCATTGGCATCAGCCATGTATTAGAATGAGCTCATTACTGTCATCAGTTTTCCTGAAGCTCACAGCGCCTGTGCGCTGCTGCAGCCGCATGGCCGTGCGACGAAATGCCATGCCATCGCGTGGTCGGCATGCTGCGCCGTGGCGGTATGCTGTGACGCGGTGCTGATACAGATGACAGGCTGACATGCTGGCTGATGGCGGCTGGCAGCTCAGAGAGTGGCAGCAGACCTGTGTAAAAGGGGGAAAGTATGAGGATTATTGCCGGATGGCTTGAGGGCAGGGGAGTACGTCAGGTTCCTACCAGGAATTTCAACCGACGCCCGGCCGGTGAGATTTCGCTGATTGTGATGCATGGTATTTCTCTGCCTCCAGGCAAGTTTGGCGGACCATATGTCGATCAGCTTTTTACCTCATCTTTAAAGGCTGAGGACGATCCTTACTTTGAGGGTATATACCAGCTTGAGCTGTCCACCCATCTGTTTATCAACAGGCAGGGTGTTATCACCCAGTATGTCTCCTTCCTTGATCGTGCATGGCATGCCGGCCGCAGCTCCTACCGTGACCAGCCTGAGTGCAATGACTATGGCATTGGTATTGAGCTTGAGGGTACTGATGACATTCCATATACAGATGAGCAGTATCAGGTCCTTGATAAGGTAGTCACATTGCTGCGTGCGACCTATCCTGATATTGGTGACAGAGTGGCATCCCACAGTGAGATTGCCCCGGGCCGCAAGACCGATCCGGGCCCTGTCTTTGACTACACCCGCATTGGCCTGCGCCTGACCGATGCCAGGAACTGACGCCGTGCACCGGCAGACGCCGCCACGGAAGTGGCTGCGTCAGTGCAGCTCAGCTTGGCTGCGCTGCGCCCCTGCCGGCGACACTGCAGGCCATGCAGGCATGGTCTGCAGCTGCAGCTGCAGCGGCAGCTGCGAGGACAGGGTGATGCTCATATTGTGTGCAAAAGTGAGGTAATTTTTTGCGGGTAGAGAGGGTTGATGCGCAAAAACAGTGCACAGTGTCCTGTCCAGGAAAAGTTTTATACACTTGTCTGGTTAGGATTCCCGCATGGCTCCGGACAGGGGTTTTCCGGACAGTCCTTGCCCACATGCACATGCAGATAATTAGGATTTTTCCAAAGAGGTAGCTATGGCTCAAGATTATTTAACTGACTATTTCCTGAAAGCAAACGAGCGTGCCCGTCAGCATATTGAGCCGCTGCCTTTAAATGCAGCTGAGGTAACTGAACTGGTTGACCTGCTGCAGGATCCTCCATCAGGCAGTGAAACTGTGCTGTTCAACCTGCTGGCCTCCCGTGTTCCACCTGGTGTGGATGAGGCAGCCGAGGTTAAGGCCAAGTTCCTTGCTGATGTTGCCACCGGCGCTGTCGAGTCTCCACTGGTCAGCCCGGAGCAGGCTGTAGAGCTCCTGGGTCAGATGAAGGGCGGCTATAACGTAGCCCCGCTGATTGCTCTGCTCTCTGATGGCGAGCTGGCAGCCGATGCCGTTGATGCCCTTGAGCACACTCTGATGATTTATGACGCCTTTGATGAGGTGGCAAAGCTGTGCAAGGAGGGCAATGAGCAGGCCCGTGAGCTCATCACCCGCTGGTCAAAGGCAACCTGGTTTACCTCCCGTGACTCTCTTCCTGAGTCCCAGTCCTATACCGTTTTCAAGGTAACTGGTGAGATCACCACCGACGACCTTTCCCCGGCCTCTGATGCCTGGTCCCGTCCTGACATCCCGCTGCACGCTCTGGCCATGTTCAAGAACACCCGTGACGGTCTTGAGGCTGATGAAGAGGGCGTAACCGGTCCGGTCAAGCTCATCAATTCTCTCAAGTCCCGTGGTCTGCCAGTAGTATTTGTCGGTGACGTAGTAGGTACCGGCTCTTCCCGTAAGTCAGCTACCAATTCCGTGCTCTATCACTTTGGTGATGACATTGAGGGCGTACCAAACAAGAAGGCAGGCGGCCTGGTGCTGGGCGGCAAGTTTGCTCCTATTTTCTACAATACCCTTGAGGATTCCGGTGCTCTGCCAATTGAGGTGGATGTAACCCGTATGAATATGGGTGACACCATCAAGGTCAACTATGCTCAGGGCCAGATCACCTTAAATGACAGCGATGAGGTTGTTGCTTCATTCTCCCTGCGTCCAAGCCTGGTAGATGAGGTTCGTGCCGGTGGCCGTATCCCTCTTATCATTGGCCGTGCTCTGACCCGCCGCGCCTGTGAGTTCCTGGGCTGTGACATGCCTGATGTCTTTGCCCCTGTACAGTCCGATGCTGATGCCGGCAACACAAAGGGCTTTACCCGTGCCCAGAAGATGGTAGGCCGTGCCTGCGGTCTTGAGGGTGTACGTCCTGGCCAGTATGTTGAGGTCAAGGTCACTACTGTTGGTTCTCAGGACACCACAGGTCCTATGACCCGTGATGAGCTCAAGGATCTTGCCTGCCTCAAGTTCACTGCACCACTGGTAATGCAGTCCTTCTGTCATACCTGTGCCTATCCACGTCCTGTAGACGTCAAGAATCACAAGACTCTGCCTAAGTTCATCATTGACCGTGGCGGTGTTTCCTTAAAGCCAGGTGACGGTGTTATTCACTCCTGGTTAAACCGCATGTGTCTGCCTGACACTGTAGGTACCGGTGGTGACAGCCATACCCGTATGCCACTGGGTATTTCATTCCCTGCAGGTTCCGGTCTGGTGGCCTTTGCAGCAGCTACCGGCATGATGCCGCTTGATATGCCTGAGTCCGTACTGGTGCGCTTCACCGGTACACGTCGTCCGGGCATTACCCTGCGTGACCTCGTTCATGCCATTCCTTACTTTGCCCGCAAGCAGGGTATGCTTACCCTCGACAAGAAGGGCAAGGTCAATGTCTTCTCCGGCCGCATTCTGGAAATTGAGGGCCTAGAGGATCTGAGCGTTGAGCACGCCTTCGAGCTGGCTGACGCCTCTGCTGAGCGCTCTGCCGCTGCCTGTGCTATCGACCTCAAGACTGAGAGCGTAGTTGAGTACTTAAAGAGCAACAGCGCTCTGTTAAAGGAAATGGCTGAGGACGGCTACAAGGATAAGGACGCTCTGCTGCGCCGTGCTGCTGCCATGGATGAGTTCATTGCCAACCCGACCTCAATCAAGGCTGATCCTGACTGTGAGTATGCTGCAGTACTTGAGATCAACATGGACGAGATTGTTGAGCCAATCTTATGCGTGCCTAATGATCCTGATGCTGCCTATCCACTCAGTGAGTGCCAGGGCACAAAGCTCGATGAGATCTTCGTTGGTTCCTGTATGACCAATATCGGTCACTACCGTGCTGTTGGCTCCATTCTGGCCTCCATGGGTCAGGAAAGCCCATGCCGCTTCTGGATGGCTCCACCTACCCGTATGGACGAGTACCAGCTGCGTGCTGAGGGCCTGTACTCAGTATTTGCCCGTGCCGGTGCCCGTATGGAAATGCCAGGCTGCTCCTTATGTATGGGTAACCAGGCCCACGTAGCTGAGAATGCCACCGTAATCTCAACTTCAACACGTAACTTCCCTAACCGTCTGGGCAAGGGCTCTCAGGTTTACCTCTCCAGCGCCGAGTTATGTGCCGTATGTGCCCGTCTTGGCTACATTCCAACCAGAGAGGAGTACTTCAATTACACCGAGTGCCTCAATGGCAACGAGTTCCAGATCTACCGTCTGCTCAACTTCGCTCAGGTCTAAGACCACAAGGTCAGCCAGCCAGCCAGCCATCCAGCCAGGCGCAGCTTAACTGCGTTGCCGCTGAGCTGAGCTGTATTGCGTTGAGCTGCGCGTCTGCCAGGCTGCAAGGCCGCCTTGCCCGCTCACTGCGCCCCATCACAGCGCCTTACGGCGCCGGCATGGGGCAGAAGATGCAGCACTGATGAGCAAGGGCACGACAGTGCACTGCCGGGACAGTGCTCCCGTCCCATAATCAGGACCGCCGGGAAAGACAGGCTCTTTTCCCGGCGGTCTTTTGTATTTTTGGCTGAGGGTACTGTGCCCCTGATTGATTCAGGGCATGGCGGGAAATATTTCAAACTGTGAAGTGATCAGGCACAACAGCAATAAAGTTGTGAAAAATACATTCAACATCAGGGCACTTTTGCTAAAATGGCTTAAGTTGCGATTTGGCACCATGTCGTGCCAGGCCCGTCACTGGGCCGTTTTCGTCAGAAAAAAATCAAAAGTCCTGGTGCCGGCAGAAATGACCGAAGCAGCGTAAGCTCTCTCATTGACTGTAAGAACAGCCGGACCTGCATGTGGCAGTGCCGTCAGTTTGCGCCAGACAGGGCTAAGCATTACGCATGAGGATTAAAAAGTATGAAGGTTGCCGTTTTAGGTGCAGCAGGTGGTATTGGTCAGCCATTATCTTTAATTTTAAAGACTGAGTTACCAGCTGGCTCAAGCCTTTCTTTATATGACGTAGCACCATTCACTCCAGGTGTTGCCAAGGACTTAAGCCACATCCCAACTGATGTATGCGTAAATGGTTTTACTGGTGATGATCTTCCAAAGGCTCTTGAAGGCGCCGATGTTGTCGTTATCCCAGCTGGTGTAGCCCGTAAGCCAGGCATGACCCGTGACGATCTGTTCAACATCAACGCCGGCATTATTGCCAACCTGGTTAAGAATGCTGCCCGTGTATGCCCTAAGGCCTGCATCTGCATCATTACCAACCCAGTAAACTCCACTGTACCTATTGCAGCAGAAGTATTAAAGGCTGAGGGTGTATACGACAAGCACCGTTTATTCGGTGTTTCCGCTCTGGACGTTCTGCGTTCCGAGACCTTCCTTGGTGAGGAGCTCGGCATTTCCAAGGCTTACACCCAGGTTCCAGTAGTTGGCGGCCACTCCGGCACCACCATCTTACCTTTACTGTCCAAGGTCGTAGGCTCTGAGGTTATCAGCGAGCAGCGCATCAAGGAGTTAACCAAGCGCATTCAGGACGCTGGTACTGAGGTTGTTGAGGCCAAGGCCGGTGCTGGTTCTGCTACCCTGTCCATGGCTGCTGCCGGTGCCCGTTTCGCTCTGAAGGTCCTCCGTGGCTTAATGGGCGAGCCAGGCGTAACCGAGTACGGCTATGTTGAAGGCGGCAACAAGTACGGTGAGTTCTTCGCTCAGCGTCTTGAGTTCGGTACCGAGGGCTGGAAGCGTGTTATCGACTTCGGTCCAGTTTCTGCCTACGAGCAGGAGTGCCTGGACTCCCTGAAGGACGAGCTGGCCGGTAACATCAAGAAGGGTGTTGAGTTCGGTAAGAAGTGGGTTGCTGAGAACAAGTAATTCCGCTCACGCCTGATGGCGTGCCCGCCGCCCCTGCCGGGGCCATAAAAGAAAAGAGGTCAGCAATGACCTCTTTTCTTTTTTCAGCCGCAGCAGCACCGCGTCACACCAGACCCGGCCGCGCCATGCTCGGCCCGGCTGCCGTGCCGCCCATGGCGCCGCTGCCTCAGGCAGCGGGCACCACAAAAAAATCCCCATGGCCCCTGGCCACGGGGATTTTTTGTATCCATACCAGTCAGACAAATACGCTTTCCAATACATTTTACAAATAATCTTGGCGCGCAGCGTCGCGGGCAGTCAGGCAGCAAGAAATGTTGCCCGGCAGCTGATGTAGATTCATGGTCTTGCATTGCATGGCTGTTTTCTGAGTGTGAAGGGGCTATCCATGCTTAATGCAGTTGCATGCCTTGTAGCTGGGTGCATGGCAGCAGGGCCCATGGCAAGTGCCTTGGTTGCTGCAACTGTAATGGCCACAGCAACGACCAGCACGCAAGCATTGTCATGAGCTTCACTACTGTCTCTACCACGGCTGTAAATATGGCAAGTACCATGGCAACACACCCAACGCACTCAGTCATTGTTTAAGCTGCAGCCAGCAGCGGCGGCAGCCATGAGCAGATGCAGCCATAATGGCAGTTGCTGTCACAGTCACCCACTGCGACCGGCTGCGGTAAGGGCCAGCTTCTGAGACTGGTACTGGCGCTAAGCTGACGCCCCTGCAGTCGCTGCTGCAGGACAGCGGTCAGCTCAGGTCATTGTCAGAGCTCTAACTGATTTTTGGTGGCTTTAACCTGAACTGAGAGCTGAGTGAGTTTTGCTCTGAAGAGTCTGGGAGAGCAGTCGTCTGGGCTTAAGCTGCAGCTTACATACACCTGCACATGTGCTAGCACTTGCGCTTTCGACAATGCCATCAGCGCATGAGGGAGCAACATAAGCTCCAGCGCCCACAATCTCTTACTGAGAGATACGGTTACCAGCTCCTCATTTGCGTCAGCATCAACAATCATCGCACCGCACCGCACTTCACTGCAGATGATTTTAAAACTGGTGTCTTTCATAATCCTTCTGGAGATTCCGTGTATATCAGATATTCTGGCATTCACGGGAGCTTGCTTTTATGATGTGAATGAATATTTCAATCGTACTGGCTGAATTAATATGCAGCACCTGCCTGCGGCACACTTTTGAGCAGCTAAACACTGCAAAATATTTTAGCAAGTGTCTAAGGCCACATCATCATCATCGACCCCCAGCCACTGCATTGATCCTTTCTCTTTTCTCCTTGCTCTGTTTCACTGTTGTGCAGCTCCGTACGTCAACTGCCCATCCATACATCCATCCAGCTCATCACTAAACTAATACCTGTCCGGCTGGACTCAGCGCCGTCTAGCTGGGCGCAATTTTAAGTGGTGCATGTATATACTTCACCATTTGTTTTATAAAGTTTATTACAGGCATTGTTTCATTCAGGTGGGGACAATCTCATCGTTGTCAATCCGTTTGCTCTGTTGTATTGTTTTCGTACATGCATCATTATATGTTTTATAAAGAATATTCAGGGATTTGTGGCTGTTAGGGAATGGGGGTGGCAGCACTGGTGGGGTGATGGCCGTGTCACCATCAGTGTGGGTCCGAGGGATGAGTGTCAATATTATGAAAGTGAATGCGTGTCACAGGGCGGCAAAGATTTTTCCTTTGGGGCGGCAATGATCGGCAAAATTGCCAGGCTGTAACTATTTGCGTTTTGAGGGCCGTATGCATGCTCTTTGCAGGCGGAAGTCGGCACTTCCGGGGTGGCTTAAGGGGCCTGTTTTGAGGTAAGAAATGGCTTATTTTTGCGGTTTGATAAGGTGGGATGGCGCGGGTTGATGGTGTTGTCAAATTGACAGATCTGGGGGCCTGTTGAGCTATTTAAAGATTTAAAATTCAGAAATTTGACTGCTTTGGTGCAAAACAGTGCAGGAGTGAGGCTGGTTTAAAAAGCCTGTAAATATCGTATTTACACAGTGATTTTGGGGGTGGCATGGCAAAATTTTGCCGAATGCGGCAAAAAATTAAAGAAACGGAGGCGCCCTGTCGTTAATAGGTTAGGACGAAACTAAAACTGAATACGAGGGCTCATTTATGAGATCGCGTTTATTACTGGCTGTTGCCCTTATTGCCGGCCTTTCCAGCTCTGCTATGGCCTCTGTATCTTCTACTTATGACAAGGTAACCGATGCCCAGGCTTTAACTGCCCGCAAGGCAATTGAAAGCACTCTTGAGAAGTACAAGGACGATAACACTACCGTTAACGTCTATACTGTTGATGAACTCAACACCTATGTAGACAGCGGTGTTTACACTCAGGTTATCAGAGACAGAGACAAGTGCCAGTTCACCCCTGATATCGAAGACCGTGCCCGTATCGTAGGCATGCCTGCATTCGAGTACGTCTGGGGAGATATGCTGATCTCAGGTATCTGCGTTAAGCAGGACGTAGAACTGGGCCTGGACTATATGAAGAAGGCCGTGGATCACGCCTATGCTCCTGCCATGATCAAGATGGCAGATTACTTTGAGCGTGGCTATCTGGTGCCTCGTAACAAGGAAAAGGCTGTTACCCTGATGCGTGCTGCTGCCGCTCTTGGTAACCGTACCGCACGTCTGCAGTGGGCCGATATGCTGGTCCGTGGACTGGGTGCACCAGCCTATTATGAGGAAGCCTATTCCTGGCTTTATCATTCCCTTTACTTCACCGAATACGAAAAAACCAAGCGTAACTTCCTGCAGGCTGAAATGCAGAAGATGATGCCGCCTAATGTTATTGCCCGTGCCATGGGCGACGGCTTTTACGATATTTAACGGTCTGGCTGGCCATATGGCTGCGCCAGGTCTGATCTAAAGATTTAGTTTCAGTCCAAGACCCCTGTATCTTGTGGTACGGGGGTTTTTTCTTTGGAGCGCAGACAGACAAAATCCCGCTCCGGCAGTCTGCACCTCAGGCAGGCTGCCGGTGTGCGGCCCCGTCGCAGGCCGCAGCGCTGCCCGACGACAGGGCTGGCCTCTGGCCTGTCCTTCATGTGCATGCCGGTGCAGACATGGGCGGCTGCGATTTAGCCATTATCCGTACTATGTGTATAATGTTGACGATTGTGTCCGTAAAAGGCGGGCATAATAAAGAATTTCGAGCAGGCCTGCACTGTGTAGAGTGACTTACAGTTGGAGCAGTCTTTTGTGACTGCCGGGCAGGCGGATAAACCAATAACAGGCGCAAATGCTCAGCGGATATAGTGTGCGGTAGGGGCATGCACTGTCAGTGCAGCTCCAGGCGTCCTGGTTGTGCAGGAAAGTTACCAGTCCATGTTTGAAAGTTTAAGCGACAGACTTAACCGGACCCTGAAGAACATCTCAGGTCAGGGTCGAATTACCGAAGACAACGTAAAGGATACTTTACGTGAGGTGCGTACTGCACTGCTTGAGGCCGACGTGGCCTTGCCAGTGGTCCGTGACTTTACTGCCAGAGTAAAGGAAAAGGCCCTGGGCATGGAGGTTAATACTTCATTAACCCCAGGCCAGCAGTTTGTAAGTATTGTTCATGATCAGCTCATTGAGATCATGGGCGCCAGCAACAGCGAGCTCAATCTTGCTCACCAGCCACCGGCAGTAATTCTGCTGGCCGGTCTGCAGGGTGCCGGTAAGACCACCTCGGCTGCCAAGCTTGGCCTCTATATTAAAGAGCGCCTCAAGAAGAGCATTATGATGTGTTCGGTCGATACCTATCGTCCGGCCGCTATCGAGCAGCTGCATACTCTGGGTCGTGAGACCGGCATTGAGACCTGGCCATCTGATCCGTCCAGCACTCCACAGAAGATTGCCGCTGCTGCCCTTGAAGAGGCCCGCCGCCGCTTTATCGATGTGCTGATTATCGATACTGCCGGTCGTCTGGCCGTAGACGAAGACATGATGAACGAGGTCAAGGAGCTGCACGGCATTCTTGAGCCTGTTGAAACCATGTTCGTCGTAGACGCCATGACCGGTCAGGACGCCGCCAATACTGCAAAGGCCTTTGCCGAGGCTCTGCCTCTTACCGGTGTGATTCTGACCAAGGCTGATGGTGATGCCCGTGGTGGTGCTGCCCTGTCGGTACGTCAGATCACCGGCAAGCCAATCAAGTTTATTGGTCTTGGTGAAAAGGTCGTTCCTCTGGAGCCATTCCACCCTGATCGTATTGCCGGCCGTATCCTTGGCATGGGTGATGTGCTCTCCCTGGTTGAGGAATTACAGCTCAAGACTGACAAGGAAAAGGCTGACCGTCTGGTCAAGAAGCTTAAGAAGGGCGAGGGCTTTGACCTTAATGACTTCTTAAGCCAGATGGTTGAAATGAAGAAGATGGGCGGTGTGACCGGCCTTATCTCCAAGCTGCCTGGTGGCGAAAAACTCATGGCTCAGGCTGGTGAGGCTGTCAGCGAGAAGAACTTCTCCCATATCGAAGCCATCATTCTGTCCATGACTCCCAAGGAGCGTGCTCACCCTGAAATCATCAAGGGCTCCCGCAAGAAGCGCATTGCCGCCGGCTGTGGCCTTGAGGTTCAGGAAGTCAATCGTCTGCTCACCCAGTTTGAGATGATGCAGAAGATGATGAAGAAGCTCAAGGGCGGCAAGGGCATGCGTGCTGCCATGAACGCCATGCGCGGTATGGCCGGCGGCATGGGCGGCATGGGTGGTCTGGCCGGACTGCTGGGCAACCCGGGCCGTCGCCGCTAAGCAGCCCGGGCCCGCCGCCATGGCACCGGCTCATGCCTGAACCCGGGGCGACTGCGGCCTCAGCCGCAGCCACCCCGGTCCCCCAAAACAAAGGGCAGTACCACAACAGGTACTGCCCTTTGTCGTAATGGGGCGCACAGCAGGTCCGACCGTCACTACATATATATATATAGCTGGAGATCACCTGCCGCATTGCCCCTGGCGTCTAAGGCCCGGCAGGGTCCATGAGCTGACGCCGATGCCGTCTCTGAACCTGGCTCTTTATAGACAGGGATACTGGGCCGTCATCTCTTTTCTTACTTGCCCTGTAGTTGGTTAAGCCATCAGGCTTGCCTGTATGGTCAACCTCCGTCACGGCAGGGACTGTGGCGGCTGCCCGACCGGCGGTCGGGCAGGCAGCCGGGCGAGCCGGGAAACAGGCCTTACGCGCAGGCCATGGCTCTTGTCCATGGTCCGGCACACAGCATCACGGCCCGCAGGCATGACCTGACCGCTGGCCGAAGGGCAGATAAAGACAGAGTTAAAGGAGCATCAAGGGCAGGTTAGGCGGCCGGAGTGCAGATACACTGAGGGCCGGGCCGGTTTTAACGGGAACAGGTCAGGGGAAAGTGAGGTGCTGCATGCAGCCGCAGATGGTGAGCGTGCTGATGAGGCCGGGATTTGCCGCAGTGGGCGCAGGTGGGAGACGTCTAAAAGACATCCATACGAAAATAGCACATCGCGGGGGCTTTGCCTAGTGCGGAATGTTAAAAAATGAGTTATCGATCTTGATTTTTCGGTGAAAAACTGTAAAATCGCTTGTCTGTATTTATAACTTGGCTGATGCGCATCATGAGAAATCTATATGCACCTCTCAGCTGTGAACGTATTAAATAGGTAATTTACGAAATGGTAGTCATTCGTTTACGTCGCGCCGGCGCTAAGAAGCGTCCTTTTTATCACGTTGTAGTTGCTGATTCCCGTTTTGCAGCAACTGGTCGTTTCATCGAGCAGGTTGGTTTCTTCAACCCAATCGCCCGTGGTCAGGAAGTTCGTTTAAACCTGAACATCGACCGTGTTAACTACTGGAAGGGCGTTGGCGCTCAGCCATCCGATCGCGTAGAGCGCTTAATCAAGGACTTCGAGATGGGCGCTGAGGCTGTTGCCGCTTACAAGACCGCCAAGTACGAGAAGGCTGTTGCCGCTCGTAAGGCTGCTGCTGAAGCCGCCGCCGCTGCTGCCGCTGCTGAGGCTGCCGCCGCCGAAGCTCCTGCTGAAGCTTAATTAGCATTTTTTCCAGCTTATGGCTGATGATGCACCACGCTCCATGGGTAGACTGGGCTCTACTTATGGCTTAAAGGGCTACCTCAAGGTACAGTCCTTTACCGAGCAACCTGAAAACCTTTTTGACTACTCGCCTTGGTTCATTCGTCGGCGTGGGGAAGATTGGCGTGAGGTTCAGGTAGAAGCTTGGAAACCGCATGCTGACGGCTTTATTGTTAAGCTCGATGCGGTAAATGTCAAAGAAGAGGCTGCTCTTCTTACTGGCATGGATATCGGGATCAAGCGCTCAAGCTTGCCCGCACTTCCAGACGGCGAGATCTATCTTTGCGATCTCGAGGGATGCACTGTCATCGGTCTGGAGGGTGTCAACCTCGGTACAGTACTGAGGGTTGTGGATCAAGGAGCTGCCCCTTACATGGTGGTGTCTCCCTCTGACCAAACTAAGGGTGGACCTCGTCAAAGGCTCATTCCTTACGTTAAAGGCCCGATTGTCACGAAACTTGATCTCGAAGCGAAGACAATCTGGGTTGAGTGGGGCGAAGATTACTAAACCTTCTTTTTAAGGATGCGCAGGCCCTGCCTGCAGAAATTTGAGTCATCTTTTCAAGGAAATCGCAATGTGGTTTGGTGTTATATCGCTCTTTCCTGAGATGCTTAAAGCTGTAACTGAATCGGGAGTAACATCCCGTGCGGTCAAACACGGACTGATTGATATCAACGTGTGGAACCCGCGCGATTTTACTCTGGACAAATACCAGACAGTGGATGACAGGCCATACGGTGGCGGTCCCGGTATGTTGATGAAGGTTCAGCCTTTAAGGGATGCAATCAGCGCGGCCCGCCAGCAGGCACCTCAAGGAACGAAAGTCGTCTACATGTCTCCGCAAGGAGAACGTCTTAGCCACTCACTGGTCACACGATTCCATAACTGGGGTTCGTTAATCCTCATAGCCGGACGTTATGAGGGGATAGATGAGCGTATCCTTCAGAAAGAAGTCGATCTGGAGGTTTCAATCGGTGACTACGTGCTCTCGGGTGGTGAAATCCCTGCAATGTGTGTCATCGATGCGGTATCACGTATGGTTCCAGGAGTTCTGGGGGATATACGTAATGCCCATGAGGATTCTTTTGCCGATGGTTTATTGCACTTTCCTCAGTACACCCGTCCTGAAGTCATAGACGGGATGGCGGTACCAGAGGTACTGATGAGCGGCAATCACGAAAAGATCCGTCGTTGGCGACTGCAGCAGGCATTGTCCCGAACTTACGAGAGACGTCCTGATTTATTGCAGTCAAGATTACTTAATCGTGAAGAGCAGAAGCTTCTTGACGAATACCTTGAGCAAAAGAAGCTCGAGGATTAAAAAGATTTTGTTTTAGGGTAGGTAAAAAATGGCCAGTCATCCAATTATTGACCAGCTTGAGAAAGAGCAGCTCCGTCAGGACATCCCACAGTTCAACCCAGGCGACACCGTTCGTGTTGAGGTTCGTGTAGTTGAAGGCGACAAGTCCCGTTTACAGGCTTTCGAGGGCAACGTTATTGCCAAGCGTAACCGTGGCTTAAACTCCTCTTTCACCGTTCGCAAGATGTCTTCCGGTGAGGGTGTAGAGCGTGTCTTCCAGACCCACTCCCCAATGATCGCCTCCGTAAAGGTTACCCGTCGTGGTGACGTTCGCCGTGCCAAGCTGTACTACTTACGCAGCCGTACCGGTAAGGCCGCCCGTATCCGCGAGAAGGTCTAATACAAGGAACTATGCGTTCCCGGCGGCCCTGGCAAAGCGCTACGCGCAGCGGCCAGTGGTCTGCCATTATCGGCTCATGCTGATAACCATAGAGCCTGCCAGGAGCCCTGTACAGTCCGTACAGGGCTTTTGTTATTTTGGGCCTGGCCGCTTATCTGCAACCCGCCCTCGGGCCACGCTGAATCCGGCCCGCCCAGCAGGCGGCCGCAGCTCCGGTCATTCCTTACGCAGCCAGACCCCGGGCCAGTCCTTTATGGTGCCCGGCTGCTGCATGGCTGTGCACATTGTGCATTATGCACACAGCAGGCGTCAGTATGGGCTGTGTTCGGCCACTTATGGCCTCTGACTTGCTAAAAACTGTTAAGACTCAATTTGGGCGTAATTGTCTGTGATAGCATAGGGGCCTCATTGCATCACTAACAGCCAGCTGACCGGCGACGATGGCACGGCAGTCCGGCGATCATGGCACGGCAGCCCGGCAGCCTGGCGGCCAGAGGTTAAGCAGCCTGGCAGTCAGGCCTGCCATACCACTTTATCCTGGCTAAATGATTATTATGACCAGCCTGAGCATGGCGGCTCATTGCTTGCAGAGATTTCACCATTGTGTCCTGAATGCCGCATCAGGAATATGCCGCAGCCACAGGGCTTTTGACTAACAGCAAAAAGAAGTCGGAATTAGGAGACCTGCGCTTTTATGCACAGATTTACCAGGGATTTGAGCGACAGACCGCAGATTGTCCATTACTACGTGGACAAGTGTGGCCTGACATGGGAGGAGGCAAGTCAGATCGCATACTGTATTGAGATCGAGAATGCCTCATGGGACATTGGCGTCTATGCTGCCATTGTCAACGCTCTCAATGAAGCTCATCACCTCCCACAGTACGACCTCAATCGCTTTGCCCGCATCATAGAGCTCCTCATGTGCTTTATGGTGATTAATGACGAGTTCAGTCACGACCTTTTCAACAACTTCGTTCGCAAGTATGAGATGTCAGCTCTGACTGACGGTGTGAGCAGCTGGGAAATAGATGAAGCTGAAAAGCTTATCGACAATACATTTATTGATGCTTTCAGCCGCTCTATTGTCCAGTCCCGCCGCTACAGCAGCTGGCTTACCGATGAGACCGATGTTCAGGCTTCAATGATCATGTTCATCGGCTATGAAAAGCTGCGCCTCGTGGATTACATGAGAACTGACTGGGACAATCCTTACGCTGACGAAGATGCTCCTTTTGCCACCTTTGAGGTGGTAGTCGACCTGTCCTCCAATCCTCTTCCTGTGTTCTACGACTTCCGTCCGGGCAGCGTCAACCAGATGGAGGGTATCCACAGCCTGCTCAGCCGACTTGGAGATTACGGCCTGACTGCAGACGATGTCGACGTCTACATGGATCTTGATGAACCTGAGGTTAAGGATCTCGATAACATGGCCCATCAGGACTGCAGCTTTGTAGCAAGGCTCAAGCTTGACAGCAATGCAGCCCGCAGTGCTGCCCAGGAGGGCATAGACGCAGGCCTGTTCACCCAGTTTGAGCTTGAGGCGGGTATAGGCATCATGGGCCACTGTGCCAAGCAGCTGCACTCACGTAAGAGCCTTGCCCAGGTGACCTACCACTATTCCTATGACGGCGAGACCGACGGCTTTGGCTCCTTTGAAAACTTCGATGACTTCTACGAAGAGGAACAGGGACTTATGCTGCGCGGCATCAGTATCCTGGCCACCAACACCCCAAGACCATCAGGATGGGATCCGTACCGTATCTTTGAGATGAGCGAGAACCCGGACACCGAGCTGATAATCAGGGACGACCTGCTCATGTACTGCGCCAGTGGAGAGACTACAGCCCAGATGAAGAGCCGCTTCCACCTTATCTTCGGCTCCCTCATGCTCAAGGCCGCATTCGAGTACCGCAGCCTCCAGGGCAAGGAGCTGATGATGAGCGAATACCACGCACGCTGACCCAAAACTCAGCCAGAGCAAAAAGCCATCCACAGTCCCCACAAAAAACAGAGCCGCACCCCACAGCTTTTCACGGCAGACAGAATACATATGGCTTTTGCGGCCGTCATAATACATAGAACAAAGCTGCCAGTCGGACCATCCGGCTGGCAGCTTTGCCGCATTTAGGCGGGAAAGAATGATGATGGGGGTAATGGAGCCTAGGTGACGTGGCCTGTATCAGCTTTTCATCATATGGACCATCAGGAGCTGCCTCCAAAGAGCACGTACCAGGGACTGAGCACTGTCGAGGATATGCATGGGGGGCATGAGAGCCACTTCGTGCAGTGGCCTGTGCAGAGTGCGCTAAATGTAGAGGCGATGACTGCCAGAAGATATGCAGGTGTGCACGTGAACATGGTCATATGCCTTTGATAAATAACGTGATATTTGCCTCTCTTTCAATCTGCAAATGGTATCTGTTGCCATGCATTTTTCTGCTGCAAAGCCCGTAGCTATCAGCTTTGCGTGAATAAATGGCACCTGCGTTGCATGTAGTTATTTCAATAATGCAGTATGTCTATCCTATGCTGTGACATACATGAGTCGCGAAAAATAGAGAGATTAAGGAAGAGATTATGGCTCTATATGTTAATACGAATGTTAGCTCCATCAATGCCCAGAGGAAGCTCAGTAATGCCACTCTGAACCTTAATACCAGCTATCAGCGCCTCTCCTCAGGCCTTAGAATCAACTCTGCCAAGGACGACGCAGCAGGCCTGCAGATCGCTGACCGTCTGACCTCTCAGATTAACGGCCTCAACCAGGGTAACCGCAACACCAACGACGGTATCGCCCTTGCCCAGACCATTGAAGGCGCCCTGGACGAAACCACCAACATGCTGCAGCGCATCCGTGTGCTGGCTGTACAGTCTGCCAACGGTACTAACTCAGCAGCAGACCGCAAAGCTCTTCAGGAAGAGGTCTCTCAGCTTTCTGCTGAAATTTCCCGCATTGCCCGTCAGACCACCTTTGCTGGTCAGCAGGTTCTGGATGGCTGTACCGGTCTTATTCCTGCTAATGGTAATAATAAAGGTAAGCTGATTTTCCAGGTAGGTGCCAACGCAGGTAATACACTGGAATTAAACTGGTCTGCCGGCTTCACTCTTTCCATGATTGCGGATCAGGCTGGTATTGCAGCAGCTAAACAGACTAAAACTTCAGGCTTTCTTAAAAACGGCAATGCAATGGAGTTTACTGTCTCAATGGCATCCCATGCTACCAATACCTTAGCTAATATCGATAAGCTTATCCAGGCAGTTGATTCCAAGCGTGCTGGACTTGGTGCTCTCCAAAACAGAATGGAAAGTACTATTCGTAATCAGGCCAATATTTCCGAGAATCAGTCAGATGCCCGTAGCCGCATAAGAGACACAGACTTCGCATCTGAAACTGCAGCTCTTACCCAGAACAACATCATCCAGCAGGCATCTCAGTCCGTGCTGGCCCAGGCTAACCAGCGTCCTACCATTGCGCTGAGCTTACTGGGCAGATAATAAATTCATTACTCTTCTCTCTTTACCTAAAGCGGGCCTCGTGCCCGCTTTTTAGCTTTTTAAGAGCAGTCGGATACTTGCTGTCTGGCGGCCGGTCTTTGTGCCATGACAAGATTGCGACACGTTCTGGCTTAATACAGTCAAGGCCATTTGACTCATAAGCTTCAGTCATAAAAGAGCCTGTTGGTTTCTGTTTATTGACGTTAAAGCCACAAGGAGCCTGCCTTGAGGGAAGCAATGGCACCTGCGTTGCATGAAACTGTTCATATAATGCAGAACACGTACTTAATGCCTTACGTGTGTCATGCAACGAGAAATTGAGAGAATAAGGAAAAAACCATGGCCCTTTACGTTAATACGAACGTCAGCTCCATCAATGCCCAAAGGAAGCTCAGTAATGCCACTTTAAACCTGAATGTCTCCTATCAGAGACTGTCTTCAGGTCTGCGTATTAACTCAGCTAAGGACGATGCAGCAGGTCTGCAGATCGCTGACCGACTGACCTCCCAGATTAACGGCCTCAATCAGGGTAACCGTAACACCAATGACGGCATTGCTCTGGCCCAGACCATTGAAGGTGCCCTGGACGAAACCACCAACATGCTGCAGCGTATCCGCGTGCTGGCTGTACAGTCCGCTAACGGTACTAACTCTGCATCAGACCGTAAAGCTCTTCAGGAAGAGGTTGCACAGCTTTCAGCTGAAATCTCACGTATTGCCAAGCAGACCACTTTTGCAGGCCAGGTAGTACTTGAGGGTGCAGGTAAAGGTCTTATTCCAGCTGATGGAAAGCTTACTTTCCAGGTAGGTGCTAATGCCGGTAACACTCTTAATCTCAACTGGTCTGTTGGTTTTACCTTAAGTGGTATTGCAGATCAGGCGGGTATTGCGCATGACAAGCAGACTACCAAAACCGCTGGCCTGTTAAAAAATCAGAACAATACAATTGAGTTCACTGTTTCGATGGCTTCACTGGCTACCAACACCTTAGCCAATATCGACAAGCTGATTCAGGCTGTTGACTCCAAGCGTGCAGGACTTGGTGCTTTACAAAACAGAATGGAGAGCACTATCCGCAACCAGGCTAATATCTCCGAAAACCAGTCTGATGCCCGTAGCCGCATAAGAGACACAGACTTCGCTTCTGAGACCGCAGCGCTTACCCAGAACAACATCATTCAGCAGGCATCCCAGTCCGTGCTGGCCCAGGCTAACCAGCGTCCTACTATCGCTCTGAGCTTACTGGGCAGATAATCAATTACTTCTCTCTTTAACCTAAGCGGGCCACTGGCCCGCTTTTTACTTTTGTGTGGCTGTGCAGCTGTCATCAAAGGGGAGTTTTTAAGAGCCTGAGTGGCACCAGCGTTGCATGAATCTATACCAACAATGCAGTACGTATATGCATACTTTCGAAGTACTGGATATAAAGATAATTGAGAGAGAAAGGAAAAGATTATGGCCCTTTACGTTAACACGAACGTCAGCTCTATCAATGCCCAGAGGAAGCTCAGTAATGCCACTTTAAACCTGAATGTCTCCTATCAGAGACTGTCCTCAGGTCTGCGCATTAACTCTGCTAAGGACGATGCTGCCGGATTGCAGATTGCTGACCGTCTGACCTCCCAGATTAACGGCCTCAATCAGGGTAACCGCAACACCAATGACGGTATTGCCCTGGCTCAGACCATTGAAGGTGCCCTGGACGAAACCACCAACATGCTGCAGCGTATCCGCGTGCTGGCTGTACAGTCCGCTAACGGTACTAACTCTGCATCAGACCGTAAAGCTCTTCAGGAAGAGGTTGCACAGCTTTCAGCTGAAATCTCACGTATTGCCAAGCAGACCACTTTTGCAGGCCAGGTAGTACTTGAGGGTGCAGGTAAAGGTCTTATTCCAGCTGATGGAAAGCTTACTTTCCAGGTAGGTGCTAATGCCGGTAACACTCTTAATCTCAACTGGTCTGTTGGTTTTACCTTAAGTGGTATTGCAGATCAGGCGGGTATTGCGCATGACAAGCAGACTACCAAAACCGCTGGCCTGTTAAAAAATCAGAACAATACAATTGAGTTCACTGTTTCGATGGCTTCACTGGCTACCAACACCTTAGCCAATATCGACAAGCTGATTCAGGCTGTTGACTCCAAACGCGCAGGACTTGGTGCTTTACAAAACAGAATGGAGAGTACTATCCGTAATCAGGCTAATATCTCCGAAAACCAGTCTGATGCCCGCAGCCGCATAAGAGACACTGACTTCGCCTCTGAGACTGCAGCTCTTACCCAGAACAACATTATCCAGCAGGCCTCACAGTCCGTGCTGGCTCAGGCTAACCAGCGTCCTACTATCGCTCTTAGCTTACTGGGCAGATAATCAATTACTTCTCTCTTTAACCGAAGCGGGCCACTGGTCCGCTTTTTCGCTTCTGGGGCAACAGAGCTGACCGCTTTAATAAAGAGGCATGGATCTGGAGATGAACATGTAAGAAGCTGTTTAGAGGATCCATAACGGCTTAGATAAACTCAAGGCCCTCTTAATCACCTGTGCCACGCCCAAATGATATTGACGTCTGGACAGAGCCTGAAGGCAATAGAGTACTGACCAGTGATTACTGGCATGCGATGAGAGGTAATAGGGGATTAGAGGTCTTCAGATGAGTTGCGGCGGGATAGCGCCTGATGGGAGGTTGCCGTGGAGGCGACGGGCTGCAGGAGAATTTTGCAGGACCCAGAAACGAAAAAAGCAGCTTAAAGCTGCTGATTTGCGTCGTCATTGGAGCAGGCTGACCAGTTTAAAACTGGTTGCGGGGGCAGGATTTGAACCTACGACCTTCGGGTTATGAGCCCGACGAGCTACCGAGCTGCTCCACCCCGCGATTGAATGAGCACATTATATGGAGATGCAGATCACATGTCAACAACTTTTTCAAAAAAAATTAACACGGCCATCACATTACTGTGCCGCATGGCAGTTGACAAGAGGTTCTCAACCTGTACCAACGCCCTTATATAAGCCATCGAGGTTGCCATGAGTGGGCGTGTATCTTTGTTAAAAACAGAGGAGCCAAAAGTTAAAGAAAGTGGCACCACTGACAACCTGTGGAATGGGGAGGCGGTCCTGTCCTTGTGTACCGGGGCTTGCTGCCCCGTTGAGAGGGCGGCGTACAGGACCTGTCAGGCAAGACTATGGAATATCACGTCTATCCATATCAGGAAGGTCTGAAGCATCACCACTATGCTCTATGCCCATGACAGAGCTCTGCCTTACAGGTATGGCAGCACAGGTATACGAATAGCCTGCAGCAGTTCCAGCCATGCTGAGAACCGGGGTATACCTCTGACAGCCATCCTCAATATCGGCCCTCAGGCGTTAACCACTGTACAGGGTTAATTACCGTGATCGTGCCTGACTGCAAAGCAAACAGGCATGGCTAATCGACACCAGCAGTAAAGTGCTGTAAAGGCAGAAGAGTGCTTATGAGGGAAAGTATGGAGAGGATAGAGGGAGTGTAAGGCAGGGGACAGTGCCAGGGCAGTCATTCAGGAAGGACAGTTTGAGCAGCCAGACCTCCGGCTGATGCCGGAGGCTGGAGCGGGCCCGGCCGGTGAGGCAGGTGGCCGGGCCGTATTGCAGTAAGACAGCACCTGGGGCTGTCTTATCTGCCGTGCAGGATTAGTTCTGCTGGGCTGTGGTGAACACTGAGTTCTCGCCACCATATGGATTAGGGGCATAAGACTCGGCATCCCAGTCGTTGTCAAATTGCTCCTGACCATCAGGCATGACGTACTTGAAACGGTACTGGTAGCTTGGCTGCAGGCCGGTCAGCACGGAAATGGAGCCGCAGAAGGTACCATTCTTCATAGGCTTCATGGCAACTGGCTCCCAGCCATTGTGTTCACAGATTAAGTAAATCTTTTGAGCGCCCAGAGTGGCTTCCTTCTTGATGTAGAAAGTAATGGTGACTTTCTTGCCATCCTTGGTCAGGCGTTTGGAGATACTCATTCAAAACCTCGTTATTGATGCAGGACTCATACGTCCCATAAGCCGGGTCACAACCTCCAGGACATTGAGGCGTACCTTGTCAAGTTGTGCAATTCCTGCCTGCAGCAGGGGCGTATGGTCATATCAGTTACCTCTGCCATAACGGCCGAATGTTGCTGTTATTACAGCCCTGATGGCAGGAGATAACCTGTACATTTTCTTGACGCGTATAATTGCAATACTGGTTCAAAGAATATGCTGACTGTGATTATATGAGATTATCAAGGTCCTGACAAAGGAAAAAACGCGATATTTATCAAAAAAATCAGAGTTGCCCCTGCCAGGTCCCATTGGTACGCCTCTTGAGCCAGGAAATTTATTTTGCTCAGCCTGTCATACCATGCCCTAAAAGGTTGCTTACCCCATGGCAGGACCCTTTAGATGGTACCAGGGTACCCTCCAAAAGCATGGTACCTGGCATCCTGTTAATGGGCCCCTTAGGATACCTGTCAGCAAGCTCTTAGCAGGGTACTTGCCGGACATGTTAAAGGTACCTTGCAGGTGTCCTGCAGTACCCTGGTACTACCTGTGCTCAGCCATGCTCATAGCAGGTCACTAAGGCATAGCTTATGGGTACAGGTCAGCTTCGATAATAAGCGGCGTATTGTCTGGTTCAAGCACTTATTACAGGTATGTATGGGGCTGCTGCAGGCATGTGCAGGACTGCCCAACAGAGGCTTACACTGCATACTGCATGGTGCCTTAACAGGTATGCATGCAGGTCGACCTTCACATGCCTTCATCTGACTTAACAGGCAGGGTAAAGGTACCCTTGTACAAGGTATGTATCAGGTATCCAACAGCTCAATAGGGGCTGGGTATGGGTACCTTGTCAGGTAACCTCATGACCACGGTATGTCTGGTCATTCAATGACCATCTTATGGTGACCTGAGGTACTGAGACTGAAGCTTTAATATTGATAACCATGGCCGGTAAAGTTCTGGTCAGGTTAGCATGGGCTTGAGGTTAAATAGCTTAGATACTTTATTTTGAGACGGAGGGATGTGCTGCTGGAGGGAAGACAGGGGTGGGCGCTGTACGGGCTGCAGGCAAGAGAGCCCAGCAAGATTACAAACTGGCTATGGCCATCCATGTGACCAGGTGTATCACAGGGCAGGGGATACCTGCACACAGGGCATGGCATGCTGGCCTTACAGGTCTTGGGGGTACCTGCATACAAGGTAGGACATGCAGGCCTTACAGCCCCTGGGGATACCTGCATACAGGGCATGTCATGCAGGCGTTACAGGCCTTGGGAGTACCTGCATACAGGGTATTACATGCAGGCCTTACAGGTCTTGGGGGGTACCTGCATACAAGGTAGGACATGCTGGCCTTACAGGCCTTGGGAGTACCTGCAAACAGGGTAGGACATTCTGGCTGTACAGGTCTTGGGGGTAGCTGCATACAAGGCAGGACATGCTGGCATTCAGGTCAGCAGCAGGCATTATGTGCTTGAGGGGGATTTAGGAGGTGTGTAGTGGAGAGGCAGAGCTCCCAGCTGCCACACTGAGACGCAGGCAGCTCAGAGAGTCGGTGCAGCATGGCATTCAGAGTGATATTCAGTGCTTGAAGGGCAGCTGGAGCGAAAGGTCAGGCGGCCACCCATGCAGGGCTATTGCTAAAGATCATGCGTCCACCCAGGCAGGGATGGTGGGCATGAGTACGGCCTGCCTGGGTGACTGTTTAGGTCAGGCGGGCAGTAAGGTAGCAAGCCTCGAAAGGCCTTCCTGGCTGGCAGGAAGGCAGCCAGTTGACTGGTCAGGCAGGTCTCCAAGGGCAGGGGCCCTGTTGAGCCGGGGTATTGGGTCAGGAGGGCTCTGATGGCATCAGGATGTGCTGGAGTTCCTTGAGGTGGGCAAGGTCACCAGGCTGCAGGCCCTGGGCTGCGCTCAGGGCCTGCAGCAGGGAGGTGGTAAATGCCTGACGAAAGTAGTAGCCGCGTGGAGTGGTCCAGGCTGTATTGCCCTCGGTGTCTCTTACCGGGGTGTAGGTAAGGGAGTCCAGGGCCTTGGGGCGCATCTGCAGTATGTTGCCCATGGTTCCGTTTATCTCGTGAGCGCGGCCGGAGAAGATCAGCTCATTGAACTCGTTGTAGTCCTGCTCCATGATGGCAAGCTGGTCTTTGTCAGGCTGGAAAAAGAAATATCCCAGAATACGGCGTTCTGCAGGAGGCAGTCCTTTGGGAGCAAAGAGGATGACAAAAAGCATGTGTCTTACTTTGCTGTACAGGGAGGTACGCTCAAAAGGAATGTAACGCTCAGGATTGATGGTGGCAGCTGAGATAAAGGTGGTCTCACGGGCAGTAAAGTCTGAGCTTACCGGTATGGTCTTAAGCTCAATACCCAGGTCCACAAAGTCAGGAAGGGACTGATTGCTGGCATCAGCTCCTAAAAAGAGCTCAATAATCTGGCCGCTGTAGCCACGGGACTGACGGCTCTGCTCGGGCATATATACTCCGGCAAGCACAGCAAGCTCATTAACAGAGCGGCCCACAATGGCATTGAGGCGCTGGAGCAGCTGCTCCATATCTTTTGGGGGATCGAGCACCAGCGGGCTTTTGAGACTGTTTTCATACTGCCAGCCGTCATTTGCGATTTTGATATCTGCGCTGTTGTTCATCACTTGCTGCATCCTTGCTGCCCGAGAATAAAAGTAAGCTCTGGCTGCAGTCCACAGAGAGCAGCTGAGTACCAGTGATTATACATGCCATGGCTTTTACTGCCATGAGAGGCTGCGCTCTGTTAAGGGCGTTACAGGCAGTAGCTGTATTGAGCGGGCGCAGTAAAAATCACTCAGTGTGATGGTCTTTCGGTGCCACAGGTACCATGGGCATTGAGCTTGCGCTGCAATGAGTACTATCTTGCCATTAGGGGCAGTGCCGCAGCCAACTCATTGGGTATGCTTATGCAGCTGGGGCTGAATCAGGCTCACGCAGCCATGGTGCAGCATGTTCATGGATGTGGGGGCTTGCACCTGCTTTTGCAGAGAGGGAGTGCCGTGGCGGTGTGCGGCGTGCTGCTGAATCAGCCGCATGGGCGGAAGCAGTATGCGCTGCGAAGCGTTGCGCAGCTGGGCGCAGGCATGGAGTGGTGGTTTGCGCTTTTTGCGGCCGTGGCCTGGTGATTATGCCGGGAGCGGGTGGCTGTGCGGGAGTGACGGGACTGGGAAAGGGGCGGAAATGGCGGCGGGGCGGGCGCTGATGAAAAATATGATCCTGATTCATTTTGAATTTTTAGATCTGGCCCTTAGTACTTGAACACGGGTATATGTGATAATGCAAAATGTTGCAGGAAAGATGGACAAAGCACGTGTGCACATGCTGCCAGACCTGACAGGTACTCAAAGATACCGTGCCTGTGTGCTTTTTCTGAACTTTTCCCCTGATGTGCTGTCATATCTCAGGCAGGTACAGCTCTGTGGGGCTTGATGACTGAGATGGCGCAGTCTTTTCTTTGCTGGGATGGTCCTGCCACACAGGTATTATTCTGTTCTGAGGAGACCGGGCGGTCTGGCCTGCGGGTTGTTAGATCACTTTGAGGTATGCATGCTTGACGAAAATGGCTACAGACCAAATGTTGGAATGGTGATCTTTAATTCCCGGAGCCAGGTGCTGTGGGCACGCAGAGCCCGTCAGAATACCTGGCAGTTTCCTCAGGGCGGCATCAAGGATGGAGAAAGCGAAGAAGAGGCCATGTATCGTGAACTGTACGAGGAAATTGGCCTGAAAGCAGATGATGTCTACATTGTTCAGACCTCACGCAACTTCTATCGTTACCGTGTCCCGCAAAAGCACAGAAATTACCCTCGTGGAATCGAGGGTTATCAGGGACAGAAACAGCGCTGGTTTCTCCTTGCTCTGGCCGATGAGGCTAATTTCGAGGCCGCCGTACAGTTTAACAGCAGCCGGCATCCTGAATTTGACCGCTGTCAGTGGGTGTCCTACTGGTATCCGCTCAGACATGTGATCTCATTTAAAAGGGATGTATACCGCAAAATCCTGGTTGAATTTGCTCCGTCTGCACTTAGACTGGAGCTCAAAGCCAGACGCGACTGACATTCAAAAGGTAATTATGTACCGGGCCCGGCTTCACACAGCATGGCCCTGCACGCCCCTCAAAGCCCCTTATTCCTGGCACGGGCAGCTGCAACTGCCCGGCTGGCTGCAGGTCCTGTCTGCCCAGCTGCCCTGGCAGGACAGCCGGCCATGGCGCATGGCGCCAGGCCGGGCAGTGCAGCACGGTGCAGCCGTGCGCTGCTGCAGGCTGGCAGGGCGAGCGCCCTGCGGGGCTGTGGCACAGAATTTGGGGGATACCCTGATTGCCCCCGGGCCGCAGTCATCCGGCCTTTAACAATTTAAGTATGTTTAGAACAAACAGGTCCTGACAGGACCGTATCCGGCAGTGGCGGTAATATTTGGAGAGTTTTCATGGACGGAAGAATTTTCTTACAGGCTTTACGTCAGATTACCCAGGAGGTCTCAAGTGAGCATGACTTGAAGAAAGCCATGAATCTGCTCGTTCAGCATATCCGTCAGACTACTGAGGCAGACTGCTGCTCTCTTTATCTGCTGGATGAATTTCGTAAAAGATACCGCCTCATGGCTACTGACGGTCTGTCCCAGCAGGCCGTAGGCAAGGCAACACTGCGCCAGGACGAAGGTCTGGTAGGCGTAGTGGGCACTACCAGTGAAATTCTCAACCTGGCCGACGCCTCCGCTCACCCTAATTTCAAATATCTGCCTGACGTAGGTGAGGACGAATACCTGTCCTTCCTGGGCGTGCCTGTACTCAATCAGGGCAACCGCCTCGGCGTTCTGGTAGTGCAGAGCAAGACCCGCCAGATCTTTGGTGAGCAGGAAGAGTCCTTCATGGTCACCCTGGCCGCCCAGATTGGCTCCATCATTGCCCGCTCCAAGCAGGAAAACAGTGTTGAAGACGACGTGCTCCAGCGTCTTAAGGGCATGAGCTCCACAGGTGAAGTGGCCATTGCTCCTGCTCTGGTATGGCAGCCTGATGTCTCCCTTGATGAGGTCAAGATTCAGCAGTGTGATGACCCTATGATGCAGGTTGAGCTCTTCAACCAGGTCATGTTCCAGCTGCAGATTGAAATGGACCGTGCCGCCCTGAAGATGCAGGAGGGCGACAAGCGCTCTGCTGCCTCAGGCTATGTGTCCAGCTATGGCCGTCTGCTTGATGATTCCGCTTTCCAGGACGAAGTAGTCTCCTCAATTGAGGAGGGCCAGTATATGGCCACCTCAGCGGTCAAATTCGTCATTGAGCGCCGTCTGAAAGATGCCCAGATCTCAGGTCAGGAAGACAAATTTGTCGAAATCCAGGATTTTGGTCAGGTACTGATTTCCCGACTGGTGCATGCCTGCAACCGTGAGTTTGACATTGCCGAGCCTGTCATTCTGGTCATGGAGAATATCTCAGCCTCCATGGTAGCTGAGCTGCCAAAGGACAAGATTGCAGGCTTCGTGGCTACCTCAAGAGTAGCCAGTGCTCATGCCAGCATTCTGGCCCGTGACTTTGGCATTCCATCGGTACTGGGTGTCAACATCAATATCAACGATATTGACGGTCACACCATCATTGTCGACGGCCGCAACTGTGAGGTCATTCTTGACCCTCCTGAGTCAGTAGTGGACGAGTTCCGTCAGCTGGTAACCCAGAGCCGTGAACAGCACGATCTCTTCGATCGTGAGATGAACAATACAGTTAATTGCCTTGATGGCCGCCATATCACTATTGGCCTCAATGCCGGTCTCAACCAGAAGAACTCAGATGTATCCCAGTGCAGCGACAATATCGGTCTGTTCCGTACCGAAATTGCCTTCATGCTCTGCCAGACTTTCCCAAGTGAACAGCAGCAGTATGAGTGGTACTCACGCATGCTTGAGGAGTTCTCTCCAAAGCCGGTATGCATGCGTACCCTGGATATTGGCTCTGACAAGGGTCTTTCCTATCTGCCTAACAAGGAAAACAATCCGGCTCTGGGCTGGCGCGGTGTCCGTGTCACCATGGACATGCCAAACATTATGTACACCCAGCTGCGTGCCATGCTGCGTGCCCATCAGAAGTATGGCAACCTTGAGCTCATGATCCCAATGGTCTCCCGCATTGAGGAAGTACTCTTTGTCAAAAAGGCCATGATTGAGGTAGCCAACGAGATTCGTTCCCGTACTGGCGAAGAGGTCACTCTGCCACGCTTTGGCGTCATGATTGAGGTACCATCCTGTGTCTACCTCATGGACGAGCTGGCCGCCGAGGTCGATTTCTTCTCCATCGGCAGTAACGACCTCATGCAGTACCTGCTGGCCGTAGACCGCTCCAACCCTAAGGTACAGCGTTTCTACAATATCTTCCATCCAGCCGTGGTACGCTGCCTTAAGGATCTGGCCAACAAGGCCAGTCAGCATGGCCGCCACATCACCCTGTGCGGTGAAAGTGCCGGTGAGCCGCTGTCAGCACTGCTGCTCCTGTCTCTTGGCTTTACCTCCCTGAGCATGAACTACTCCTACATCTCCCGTATCAAGTACATACTCAGACGAGTAAGCTACGAGCAGCTCCAGGAGCTGGGCAAAAAGGCACTGACCATGACCTCAGCAGCCGAAATCCGCTCCCTGTACGAGGTCTATGCTATTTCCCAGGGCCTGGGCAAAATCATCTCCCTGTACCAGCAGGAGCACAACAAGCCGGACCCTAACATAATACCGGCCAAGCCTTAGTGCCAGGTAAGCGCCACTGAAGTGGCCGCTCCCAGGTGACCTGGCTGGCTGCACGGCCATGCAGGCCCAGCCGAATGGCCCAGGGCAGCTGGACCTGACATCCGGCAGGCAACAGCTCACTGGGCAGGGGCCATAGCCGCAGCCTATGGCCCCTGCCTTATGGCGTGATATCAGGCCCGCAGCTCTCCCCACAAAGGGAGGGCTGCGGGCCTGAACTGTTTTGGGCGGAGCCTGGCTTGCCGGGCGGACAATTGGGGTACAATAATCCGTCGCTGTTTTAAGCAGTCCTTACGGGCACAATGCCCCTGTACTTTTTTTGGCATGGAGAGCGGTATGCAGGTTTATCTGGACTTAATGAAGAAAATCATGGATGAGGGCACCGAACGCGGTGATCGTACCGGCACAGGTACCGTATCCCTTTTTGGCACTCAGATGCGCTTTGACATCAGCACTCATTTCCCGCTGCTGACCACCAAGAAAGTACATCTGCGCTCCATCATTCATGAGCTGCTGTGGTTTTTAAACGGTGACACCAATATCAAATATCTCAATGAAAACAAGGTAACTATCTGGGACGAGTGGGCCGATGAAAACGGCGAACTGGGCCCGGTTTATGGCAAGCAGTGGCGTCGCTGGGAATGTGCCGACGGCCGCGTTATCGATCAGATCTCCAATGTGGTCGAGCAGATTAAGAACAACCCGAACAGCCGCCGCCTCATAGTAAATGCCTGGAATGTGGCAGATGTGGACAATATGGCCCTGCCTCCATGCCACATGATGTTCCAGTTCTATGTAGCCAATGGTTCCTTAAGCTGCATGCTCTATCAGCGCAGCTGCGACTTCTTCCTGGGCGTACCATTTAATATCGCCTCCTATGCCCTGCTCACCATGATGATGGCCCAGCAGTGTGGTCTTAAGCCAGGTGAATTTGTCTGGACCGGCGGTGATACCCACCTGTATCTCAACCATCTTGAGCAGGCCCGCGAGCAGCTCTCCCGCACCCCGCGTGCCCTGCCACGCATGCTCATCAAGCGCAAGCCTGAGAGCATCTTCGACTACAAATTCGAGGACTTCGAGCTGGTCGACTACGACCCATACCCTGTCATCAAGGCACCAATCGCCGTATAGGCCACGAACTGTCCAGAAGGACCCAGACCCCATCATCATCCACACCGGGCAGGCCATCAGGCCTGCCCGGCCTGTCTGAGCCCGACCCGGGCCATGCTCAGGCGCACCCATTCGAGCATGTCCGCCATCCGGGCCATGCAGCCTGCTGCAAAGGCAGGCCTGTATCTGCACATGCTCTTGAAATGCCAGGGCCAGAACCAGCCTTGACCATGCAGGATGTCCTGAAATGCAGACTGTCCGCGCATAGCAAAGCTGTCAGGCCTGCCCCTCCATCCACTCCCATACCATTCCAGCCACGTCCAGCCAGTCCTTTTTAAGCCAGCTGCCCTCATCAGCCTGGCTGAAGTATGGGAGAGAGTAGGGGCTTTGCCATGCCATGGCAGCGTGTGACCTGCGAAAGCACAGCTATAACCAGCGCGGCTCAGAGACCGACATCCATATGAAGTATGCCCACCATAGCAGCCCTCTTTTAAGCCTGTTCGCATAGAGACACTCTCAGAAAATCCTGACAGTCAGCTCCACTCTGCCCTCTTCCTGGCCCCTAATAGCCAGCCAGCCTGTAATGTGACCGTCTCTCAAAAGCAGTCCTTTGCACGGACATCTCTGTCTGAGCAGGTCACCCCTGTCTGAGCAGGTCCGTCGGGCAATTGTCTCCCAGCCCTGTCCAAATTATAAATCCCCAGTGCTGACATGCTATCTGTCACTGATGGAGCTTTAGCTGAACCTGGGGCATGAACCAGGGCAAGGTCCCAGGCCCGAACCTGCCCTGGCGCTCTCCTTTGACCATCCCTCAAAAAGCTAATCCCTTGCACTTGTGCGGGCACAGAAAATCACAGGGCCTTGCACCAGTGCACATCATTATCACAGGCCCGAAACATACCGCTGTCAGCAGCTTTTTTGCTGATAAAATGACCATCTGCCTGCGCAGGGCGGCACAGCACGTTCTGCCTGGCATTTCAGTGTGAACTGCCCCTGATAAGCGCCATTAATGCCGCTCATCAGGGGCAGCCCCGCAGCTGCCGTGGGCATGGTGCTCACGGCTGCTCATATCCGTAACAAAATAAGGCCAGCCACCTGCCAGCCAGTAAGGCTGACAAGGCTTTTTACCAGGCTGTTTGCCTGGCAGCGCTCAGAGCAGCCGCTCGCATGCTGTTCAGGGTGAGACCCTTTGCATGGGCTGTCAGGCTGACCTGTCAGGCCGGCCACGGGGCCGGCTTTTAGTCTGAAGGCCGGCTGCCCAAGGCCACTCAAGCCCGAGCAAAGGCACAGCCCGGCATGCCCCAAAGGCCAGACCATGCAGGCCATAATGCCTCAAAGCGCAACAGTACTCAGATTCAGGCAAGCAGAGCCGACCCTTAACCAGGAGCCAGCAGCTGCAGCGGCGCCTGCTGTTCAGGCCTGCCTGAACATCTGGTCCCTGAGGACCCATGAGGCAGCTGCCTTCAGGCTATGCTGCCCATGCCCTCGAGCTGATGGCTGGACTGGACTGGGCCGTCATGGCACTGCCTGCCATGGAGCTCTGCTATGACCTGCAGGCTGAGTCCTGTGAGCCGGTACCTGCCTGCACGTCAGGTCAGTGTCAGGCAGTCTGCAGCTTACAGGGCTGGAGACAGACTTGTGCACTCTGGCAGGCCGGCGGTCAGACAGGCAGGCTGCAGGTAAGCCGGACAGCGGTTAAGCTGGGCAGCAGTTAAACTGACCGTCGGAGTTTGAGCCGGCCTGCCCCTGTCACAGTCCAGGCCGGCCGGCCTGCACGGCAGCGTCGGTTTTTGTGCCTGAAGCTGCACCTGAGTGGGCAGGGGCGCCAGCAGGGCAGCAGGCAGGGTGTGCTTCATGCCTGCCAGCACGCCTGCTGCGCAGTGCGCAGCACTCAGTGCTCAGCGCGCAGCACATGGCTGTGCTTTACTTGTCCGGATATTTGCGGGATGTGTTGCAGCCACCCGCCAGCTGCCAGGCGGGCCGACAGGCCTGCCTTGCGGAGGCTGGGTGAGCTGACTTGGAGATGTAAAAAGTATGTGTGGTATTGTCGGTGCAATTGCTCAGCGTCCTGTTGCTGAAATTTTGCTCTATGGTCTTAAGGCTCTTGAGTACCGTGGTTATGATTCCTCAGGTCTGTGCTTTGCCAGAGCTGATGACCCTTTGATTATTAAAAGCACGGGCAAGGTCAGTGCTCTTGAGGCTCTGGTAAAAGAAGCTCATGCCGATGGCCGCTGTGGTATAGCCCATACCCGCTGGGCTACCCATGGCCGTCCTACAGTGGAAAATGCCCATCCTCATCAGGTCGGAGCCATTACTCTGGTCCACAATGGCATTATCGAAAACTATCAGGAGCTTCGTGAGCGCCTGAGCTCCGAGGGCTATGAGTTTAAAAGCTCCACCGACACCGAAGTCCTGGCGGCCCTGATTGACTCCTGCCTTACCCGTATACTTTCAGATGAGCTCACTGGCAGCTGCTGTGGCGGCAGCGCCTGCGGCCAGAAGGCCGCTGCGCAGTCAGATGAGTGGCAGGGCCAGGATGGCAGCTGTGCCGGCGGCTGTGCTGAGCACAGCCCTGGTTACCGTGCCCTGAATATGGCTCTCAGTCAGGTCCATGGTTCATATGCCGTAGCTGTGATTGAAAAGAGCAATCCTGATGAAATCATCATTGCCCGTGAGGGATCACCTCTGGTGGTGGGCCTTGGCATTGGAGAAAACTTCATTGCCTCAGATGTGCTGGCGCTGCTGCCGGTCACCTCCCGTTTTATCTACCTTGAAGAGGGTGACAGGGGTCTTATCCGCCGTGACCACATTGAGCTTTATGACCGTCAGGGCCGTAAGGCAGAGCGTGATATCTGCTCCCTTGAGAGCACTGCCGAAGTCCTGGGCAAGGGCGGCTTCCGTCACTACATGCAAAAGGAAATCTTTGAGCAGCCTGAGGCCCTTAATAACACCATGATGGGCCGCTTGGGCAGCGACAATATCCTGGCCGATGCCTTCACTGGCAGCGCCGCCGCAGCCAGCGGCTCCAACGGCGCAGCCAGTGGCAGCCTGGACGCAGCTGCCGGTGGGGAGCCAGGCGGAGTGGATTTTCTCAGTGTGCTGAGGGATATCAGGCATGTGGAGATTGTGGCCTGTGGTACCTCATTTCATGCCGGTCTGACAGGCAAGTACCTCATTGAGGAATATGCCCGGGTGGCCACCACAGTAAACATTGCCTCGGAATTTCGCTATCACAGCAATATCGTTCCGGACAATGCTCTGTTCGTTACTCTCTCGCAGTCAGGTGAAACGGCTGATACTCTTGCGGCCCTGCGCCTTGCGCGCAGCCGGGGCTACCGCTATACCCTGTGTATCTGCAATGTGGCCAACAGTTCTCTGGTGCGTGAGTCTGACTTTGCTTTCCTGACCCGTGCCGGTGCCGAGATTGGCGTGGCCTCCACCAAGGCATTTACCACCCAGCTGCTGGCCATGAACATGTTAACAGTAGCTCTGGGACGAGCCCGCAATACCATCAGCGCTGAGCAGGCTGCTGACCTTATTGCCCAGATTCAGGCAGCTCCGACATATCTTAATCAGGTGCTGAGTCTTGATAGCCGTATTGAGCAGCTGGCTCATGACTTTGCCGGCAAGCAGCATGCTCTCTTCCTTGGTCGTGGTCTTATGTACCCGGTAGCTCTTGAGGGTGCCCTTAAGCTCAAGGAAATATCCTATATCCACGCCGAGGGCTATGCCGCAGGCGAGCTCAAGCACGGCCCTATAGCCCTGATTGACAGCTCCATGCCGGTAATTGTGGTAGCCCCTGACAATGAGCTGCTGCCCAAGCTGGTCTCCAATATCGAGGAAGTACGTGCCCGTGGCGGGCGGCTGTACATTTTTCCGGGCAGCAATTTCAAGGCAGAGCTCGACCCGGCTCAGTGCACCCTCATTCCTGTCAATGAAGTACCGCACTTCATCAGCCCTGTTATCTTCACCGTTCCGCTGCAGCTGCTGTCCTATCACGTAGCCGTTATCAACGGCACCGACGTTGACCAGCCACGCAACCTGGCCAAGTCCGTAACCGTGGAATAGGTCACCTGTTATCAAGGCCAGACCCGCACGCCCCGGCGCCAACGCGCCAGGGCGTGCCGCCGCCACATCTCCCCGCCCTGCCGACCTGTGTGACCGCAATCCTGCCTGACCTCAGCGCGCCTGAAGCAACAGTCATATCTTAGGCAGGCACAAGAGTTCTGACAGGTCTGAGCAAGGTGGCGCAAGCCTGCCATGCCTGATCCCGGCGCTGCAGACTGTAGGTCCTGAGCCATGTTGCAGCGACAGTCCATATTTCAGCGACAGGCCATATTTGAGCCCGACTGCTCGTGACAGTCCGGCCTGATTCTGGCTGCAGTGGCCACCAAGGTCTAATCCAGGCCGCTGCAGCCGGGCAGCTGCTCTGCAGCTGTCTGGCTGGGCTTGGCACCGGCTGCAGCTGCGGGTCATTATCGGCAGTCAATTTTGACCAGGGGCTCATTTTTTCCGATAATTACGGGATGAGCCCCTGAGCGCCTTGCTGCCCTTATCATGGAGCTCCCCACTAAGGAGTAAATGTATGAGCGGCAGTGGCCGCGCTGCTGGATAACCGCCAGCTGCGCCGTTGTGCCAGGGCCTGGCCATAATGCAGCTTGCCCAGCACTGCACAGCACGACTGCAGACAGTTGCACGCAGCTGCAGTACTCACAGCAGCCAGTCAGCGCCTGTACAGCACCAGTAAAGCGTACGTCAGCCTGAGCAGGAATCAGCACCCGTCTCAAGCTGCAGCCAGCAGCTCTCTGTGATGTCCGCCTGACGGCAAGCCCGGCAGTCAGCCGCCTTACAAACAGCATGTCGGCCTGATATTGTACTGAGCTCTGTGAGCTGCGCTTATTGAGCAGCATCAGGCAGACGGGCGGCTGTGAGCCGCCTGGAGCTGAGCGTGCTGCTGCGCCGCATCGCCTGGTTTTAGCTGTCATGCTTACCGGGCAGGCCCGGCAGTGGCTGTGCTCAAGCCAGGCTGGTTTGAGCTGAAATGCAGCTCAGGCATGCGTGCAATGGCTTACCAGCCTGAGATGACTGCAACCTGGCAAGGCAAGGTCTGGCCAGCCCGGCGCAGCCTGAGTCCGGCAGTGCTCAAGTCAGTCAGGTAGAAAGCTGCGGCGTAATGCCGGACCTGAGCCCAGTAAGCATGCTTGCTGCCGCCATGACAGCGGCTCTGAGCTGATGCTGATAAGTCTTTGCTGGCATCAGAGCCTGACCCTGAGCAAGGTACGGGCACGCGCAGCCGGCCTGTGGCCTGACCGTGAGGATGCCAACGGCAGCAGCAGCTGCAGCTGCAGCATACGGCTGCACTGCCGCGCAGCTGCTCTGGCTGTCAGCCTTTTGGCCGGCACTGTGGTGGCTGGCTGGGCTGGCCTTAGTATGTGGGGGTAACACCAATGAGGATGAGTAAATTATGAGTGAGATTAACTGGGGCAAGATTAAGTGGCAGTCCCGTCGCGGTATGCGCGAGCTTGATTTAATGCTGCTGCCTTTTGTCGAGCACGATCTGCCAGGCATGGCGCCTGAAGTGGTCGATGATTATATGGACCTGCTTGATGCAACCGACCTCCAGCTGTTCCGCTGGCTGCATCAGACTGAGAGCCCTGACAGTGAGCGTCGTCAGAAGATGGTTGAGACCATCATTGCCTGTCACGCTACCCGTGCCGGCCGCGAAGGCGTATAAGCCCTGTCGCACTGGCCGGGCATTACCCGGCCTGTCCTGGTAATGCCCGGCGTGGTCAGCCTGGCCGTACCCGGAGCGATGAGCTCTGATTCTGGCTGCCGGCTTTATGGCAGCACAACCTGGCCATGCCTCGTCAGGGCCGGGCAAAAGCACCTGGCAGCATGCTCTGTACTGTGCCCTGATGTCATAAGCAGCAGGGACGGCCTTGCTGTGCCTGACTGTCAGGCATCCGCTGTCTGAGTGTACCTTCGTGGCATAGCTGGGATGTGCATGCGGGCATTGCTGCATGGCTGCAAGGCAGCCCCGGCAGTGCCGCCTGAGGCTCATTGGCTGTTGATCCTCTCCGGAGCAGGGTACGGGCGGCAGCGTGCGCAGGCGCAACGCGCCAGGCACCAGTCAGGGCCAGGCTGCGTGAGCCGGGCGCATGGCGGTGACGGAGAGCCAGGGCAGCTGAGTCTGCCCCGGTGGGCTGAGTGCAGCCCGGGCAGTGTGAGTACTGCGGGTCTGAAGTTTTTGAAGAGATGATGTAATGTTTGAAGAGTTTACCTTACCTGGTTTTGTCCTTGATGCCATTGAAAAGATGGGCTGGGAAGAGCCTACCCCTGTACAGAGCCTGGTGATTCCGGCTGCTTTGGAGGGAGCTGATATCCTGGGCGGTGCTCCGACAGGTACAGGCAAGAGTGCAGCCTTTTTGCTGCCTGTTATTGCCCGTCTGGCTCAGAGACCACGTAAGGGCGTACAGTGCATTATTCTTGAGCCTACCCGTGAGCTGGCCATTCAGATTATGAACGTAGCCCGCGACCTGCTGGCCTCCCAGGATGAGGCCATTGAGTCAGGTGAGGGGGAAATCACCGAAGCCATTACCGCTGGAACCATCATAGGCGGTGAGGATCGTGCCCGTCAGCGCGATGAGCTGCCTAATATTGTGTGTGCCACCCCGGGCCGTCTCCAGGAATTTCTCAAAAAGGGCTGGTTTGACAGCCGTGATGTCGAAATTCTGGTCATTGACGAAGCCGACCGCATGCTCGACATGGGCTTTCGTGATGACATTGCCGAAATTACCCGTCAGCTTGACCGCCGCTATCAGACCATGCTCTTTTCAGCTACGCTTGAGGGCTTTGGTGTCCGTGATTTTGCCAGCAATGTGCTTAACAACCCTCATGAAGTCAGCGCAGGTGAGTCTGAGCAGAGCAGTGAAAAGCTCCCTGAGCTGTTGCAGTCACGTGCTTACTACGCAGCCAATGATTCCCAGAAGGTCAAAATTCTTTTCCATCTGCTGACCACAGTGCAGGGAAAAAGCATTATTTTTGTCCGCACCCGCGACAATTTAAGCCGCCTTGCTGCACTGTTAAAGCGTCAAGGCATGGCGTTTGCAAGCCTGCAGGGTGAAAGCTCACAACAGGAGAGAAAAGCGGCTTTGCGTCGTTTTAGTGACGGCGAAGTCTCCATCCTTATTGCTACTGACGTGGCCTCACGCGGTCTTGATCTTGAAGATGTAACTCACGTTTACAACTTTGACCTGCCGTCAAAGGGCGAGATCTATGTGCACCGCGCCGGAAGAACGGCACGTGCCGGAGCAAAGGGTGTGGTTATCAGCCTCGTTCAGGCTGACGAATTTGCCACTCTCGAGCGCATTGAGCGCTATACAGGACGTACTGTGGAGCGCAGAGCCATCAAGGGCCTGTGTGCCTCCTTTGAGGAGGTGGGTGTAGTCCATCAAAGTGAGAAGAAGCGCAGCCGTGCTTCACCAAATGGCGGTTTTGACAAAAAGGCCCGCGAGGACAAAAAGCCGCGTAAAAAGGTGCGCCTGCGTGATAAAAAGAACAAGGGCAAGCCAGATTTTGCAGCCAAACGTGAGAAAAAGGCTGCCCGCCTTGCCGGCAGGGTTAATGCCGGAGCTGCACAGGGCTCTGAACCTGACAGGCAGCAGTAAAAGAATTTTAGAGCAGGTCGTAAGCTCAGGTCCTGATTAATATCCGTGCGGTCTCGGCGCCGGGCGGGTTTAACCTGTCAGAATTACTGCCTGGAATCATGCTCATGACTGTAGTCGAGCATGCCTGATTTCCAACTAAGCCGGCATGATGAAAGCATATGATTTTAGGAACTAAGTCAATGGGTGCAACCATTTTGCGTAATGCAAAACTGCACCTGTCCAAGGGTGTACTTGAAGGCGCTGACAGCATTGCAGTTCAGAACCACCGTATTATTCCGGTGGACCCTGTGCTGCTTGAGGACGGTACCTCCGAGGAAATTGATCTTAACGGCATGCACGTAGCCCCGGGCTTTATTGATCTGCTGGTCAATGGCTGTGCCGGTGTCACCTTCTCCTCAGACCTGAGCCTTGACGGCCTTGAGCGTATGCGTCGCTGGCTTACTCTGCGCGGTACCCTGACTTTTGTTCCAACTCTGGTATCAGGCCCACGTGAGAGCATGACCCGTGCTCTGGCTGCCGTACGCAAGTTCATGGACAAGCACCCTGGCGTATGTCCTGGTATTCACCTTGAGGGTCCATTTATCAACCCTGAGCGCAAGGGCTTCCATGGCAGCGGCTATATCCGTGGTATCTCCAATTCCGACCTTGCCTACCTGCGTGACAATATCGACAACATCGCCTACATGACCGTAGCTCCTGAAGTTGTACGCGGCAAGTTCCTCATGGAACTGATGGGCATGGGCATGAAGCTGTCTCTTGGTCACACCAATGCCTCCTTCAACGATACCGTTGATGCTTTCAAGATGGGTGTGAACAACATTACCCACCTGTTCAACGCCATGCGTCCGCTCAACGGCCGTGAGCCAGGCATTATCGGTGCCGTACTCAACGCCCAGACCGTAAGAGCCGGTGTGATTGCCGATGGCCGTCACGTGCACCCTGCCATTGTTCGTATCGTGCACCAGATGCTCAAGGACCGCATGTACATCGTTTCTGACTCTCAGGCCATTGCTGGCTCTCCAGAGGTCATGAACTCCTTTACCGTAGCCGGTACTGAAGTATTCAACGACTCCAAGCGCGGTCTTATCGATGCCAAGGGCTCACTGGTGGGCACCAACATCTGTATGATGGACGGCGTCAAGTTCCTGGTTAAGACCTGTGGTATTCCTCTTGATGAGGCCCTGATGGCCGCCTCCACCATTCCAGCCCGTGTACTGGGCCTTGACTACGAGTCCGGCTGGATTGACCACGGCTATCGTGCTGACCTTATCGTCTTCAACGACGACTTCAAGATCCGCTACGTCATCCAGAACGGCTTCTTAAAGACCACAGCCGAGCTTATCTAAGACAGCCACGCCCCAGGCCCACAGCCCCGGGGCGAGGCACCAGCCAGCCAGCCAGGCCCAGCCGGCTGGCCCTCTCAAGGGCACCTTTATCCTGACACATGCCCCGTCATGACAGGACAAAGGTGCCCTTGGCATTTCATCACCCCAGGCAAAATTTCAACCCCATCACGTGCCCGCGCACAACAGGCAACCGCGCAGGCCCCCCACCGATGGCTTCTGCTGGCAGCAGCCATGCGCAAGGCAAAGCCATGTGCAGGTCAAGCCATGGCTATAGCCAGGCACAGCCCATGGAGCATGCGTGCACCCAGTGCAGGGCTGACCAGTCAGGCATCTCATACACCAGCCTGCTTCATCTCCATCCTTTCACATTCCTTTCTCTCCGCTGCAGCAAACCAGTTCCAGCCCATTACTCTTGTCTTGTGCTGCTCATATCATTGTCTTCGAAAACAATACGCGTCATGGCAGTTAGCCAGTAACAAAACGTAATTTGCGCAAGGTGCGTCCTAAAATGATATATCTTTTGCCGCAATCTGAGTGTAAATCATGATTACGTGAACATCAGCTAAAGACATAAGCGCTGCCATTATGTATATTTAAATAAGAAACAGCTGCAGACAGACCTGCTGAGCCAGAACGGCCTGCAGGTGGCACATGCTGTGCCTCAGTGGTATTTACCGAAGTTTTGTTAATGGAGACAAGGTGAGCAGTATGACTGGCAATAAGAAAAGCACCTCAAAGTCAGAGGAGGTGGCATCAAAGAAAGTGAAGACATCGGCATCAGTCAAAAGCACTGCAGCCAGGGCAAAGAGCTCCACCACCGAGGCATCAGAGTCAGCAAAAAGCACCAGAGCCAGGGCAAAGAGCTCCACCGCCGAGGCATCAGAGTCAGCAAAAAGCACCAGGACCAGGGCAAAGACCCCTGCCGCCGAGGCATCAGAGTCAGCAAAAAGCACCAGGGCCAGGGCAAAGAGCCCTGCCGCCGAGGCATCAGCGTCAGCAAAAAGCACCAGGGCCAGGGCAAAGAACTCTGCCTCCGAGGCATCAGAGTCAGCAAATAGCACCAGGACCATGGCAAAGACCCCTGCCGCCGAGGCATCAGAGTCAGCAAAAAGCACCAGGACCAGGGCAAAGAGCTCCACCACCGAGGCATCAGCATCAGCCAAAAGCACCAGGACCAGAGCAAAGAGCCCTGCCGCCGAGACACAAGAGTCAGCCAAAAGCACTGCCTCAGATGCATCAGAATCAGCCAAAAGCATCTCCACCACCAGGGCATCATTTGCTCAAAGCAGTCAGGAGCATGTTGATTTTGATCGAGAGTCGTGCAAGTTACAGATTATGAAATGTGTTTGCGACATTTATGCTGATAAATGTGTAAACCATGATTTAAAGGAGAGGGCTGAGCGTGAGGCTGTCAGCGAGTATGAACAAACACGTTACAAGGGAGCAGCCAAAGCCAGGAAAGCTCAGAGCATAATCAGGACTATGGTCGAGGACAAACTTTCTGAGTACAACGACTCTTATTATGCTGAAGTTCTCAAGGCAGATACTAAGAATGATCTGTATTATCTGTTACAAAATGCCTCTGATGCCTTTATGGCATTTGCAGACAATGAGACTCTGGTGAACTTTGCGCTTATGGCCAGAATTAATGATATTCAGGCTATGTATGACAGCTTGAGGGAGCTTTTAACTGAGCACAGTGACAGGAAAGACAGCAGCATAATGGTGCTTCAGATGCTCAGTGATATAAGACGCAGGGATTACACCGTAGCAGAGCAGTACTTTAACGAGCATATTGGCAGCTATAAAGATTTTCTCTACAGCGTTGAGGCTGAGCTCGAGCTGGAAAGGGACAGAGTTCCATATGATCTGCCTCCAGGCACAAAAAGTTTTCATAAGCCGATCTTTGAAGATCGGGACAGCACTGTGGTGGACTTTGACTCAATGTCCCCCTCTGAGCTTGCCCTTTGGGCTGCGCAAAAGCTGCTGCCATTTTGCATCTCTTTGATAGTTGATAAGAGCATCAGTATGTCACTGGATGCAGAGCTGGATATGATATTTAATGCCTTGCCAAAGTCAGTCATATCCCAGGACGGTACCAGCGGAATTGAACTTGAGCACTTTAGACAGATATGCCAGGATTTCCTGAACGATCCTAAAGTGTCTTATGTGAAGTCTCAATTGACAAGCCGTGTTTTAGAGTCTGACTCAATGAAGTCATTTCTTGAGTCCGTTGACTCTGCTATGGCTATGAGTCTTGTCTCTGTGGTCCGCCATCGTGACGCATTTGACAATTTCAAAATAAGGGTTACCAGGATTATTAAAAATGGAACGCTCGATTATTTGAATGATCTTGACGGCTTTAACATGGATGAGATGATGGCTCTCAGTTTCATTTTTAATCAGGTTATAGCAAATCCGGTTATGTGTGGGCCAGATGATGGCAAAATCCCGGCAATGCCATAAGGCTGGACATCCGAGGGCAAAGGCACAGGCAAGAGCACAGCTAAGGCCATGAACAGAAGCACTGGCAAGACCAGTAGCAAGGACAGTGCAGATCAGTCTTAAGGCAGTTCCTGGCAGACCCTGAGCAGTGCATAGGGCGGCAAAAAGGCTGCATCGAAGCCTGCAGCCGCCAGAGCAAAGAAAACGCAGCAGTTAACGTAACATCGCCATACTGTGCCCTGCTGTCTGTAAAGCTTATACATAAGCCCGTCAGCAGCCTGCATATGGCGCAATGAAGTCTGCTGAGATGCTTTACAAAATATGATAAATCGCCCTGCACTAAGCCCATAAAAGGCACGTACTGGTGCTTCTCCATGCCCGCAATCCATACCGCATGGTGACCTTTAACGCCCATAATTCAGGGTATGTAAATAAAGTCATTTACATCTATTTTGGGAACATGAACAGCTATAGTACGAAAAATCAGCCTGTTTTGGTATTTATGGCTACCTGTTTAAGGACATAGTTAATAACACGTTAATAAGGCAGCACGTCAGGGCATCTGCTGTGGCCTGACCAGATCTGTAAGAAAAGAATAGAGTAAATTCCGGAGCATCAAAATGGGCATTTACGTAAATACAAACGTTAGCAGCTTAAACGGCCGCAGATATCTCAACAACGTACAGAATCAGCTGACTACTACGTACCAGAGACTCAGTTCTGGCCTGAGAATTAACTCTGCCAAGGACGACGCCGCTGGCCTGCAAATCAGCTCCCGCCTGACCACCCAGGTCAACGGTCTGAACCAGGGTAACCGTAATGCCAGCGATGGTATTGCATTTGCCCAGACTGTTGAAGGTGCCATGGATGAAATTACCGGAATGCTGCAGAAGATACGTACTCTTGCAGTTCAGGCTAACAATGGCACTAATACTTCTGATGACCGAAAGGCTTTGCAGAAAGAGGCTACAGCGCTTGCAGAAGAGATTACTCGTATTGCTAAGCAGACAACCTTTGGTGGTGGCCAGGTGCTCGATGGAGCTTATGGCCTGCTTACAAAAGGCGGCGGTGGTCAGAAGAACTCTGTTGGTGCTTTGACCTTACAGGTAGGCGCCAATAAGGGTGACATAATCTCATTCGAGATTAATGCCATGAAGTTCTCTCAGATTGCACTAAATGGTGGTATTGCTGATGGTGACTTAAAGAAGTTCTGGTCAGGCACTAAAGGAATTGTATTTACCAAGTCTGAAAATATCAGTGATGCAATTTCTGCTCTTGATAAAATGATTGGTCAGGTCGATTCTACCCGTGCAGGCCTAGGTGCAATCCAGAACCGTCTAGAGAGTTCGATCCGCAACCAGGCAAACGTTTCCGCTAACCAGGCTGACGCCCGTAGCCGCATTCGTGATGCAGACTTCGCCGAAGAGTCTGCCAATCTGTCCCAGCAGTCAATCATCCAGCAGGCTGCCACCTCCATGCTCATGCAGGCTAACACCCGTCCACAGCTGGGCCTGTCCCTGTTAGGCTAATACAGCACGTCCAAACAAGGCTGCAGCATCCCTAAGTCCATGCAGCCTCTCCGGAGCCCCTGATCTACAAAGGTCAGGGGCTTTGGTATTTATGGGCTTTGAAGGGCATGGATGAATCTTCTAGGATGTAAGTAGAGGGTGTAAATAAATTTTTATATCTATTTAGTTTGTCCAGTAGTGCTGTTTACGATAAATCAGGGAGTATCGCATCAGTGTGTGTCTATTTAAGCTGAAATGAAAGGGCGCGTTAGTACTATTGCATGTGAGGGCAACTGCTGTGGCCCAATCAAAACTGAAACTAATAGTGAAAATACCGGAGCATCAAAATGGGCGTTTACGTAAATACAAACGTTAGCAGCTTAAATGGCCGCAGATACCTCAACAATGTCCAGAATCAGCTGACTACCACTTACCAGAGACTCAGTTCAGGCCTGAGAATTAACTCTGCCAAGGACGACGCCGCTGGCTTACAAATCAGCTCCCGCCTGACCACCCAGGTCAACGGTCTGAACCAGGGTAACCGCAATGCCGCTGATGGTATCGCACTGGCCCAGACCATTGAAGGCGCCATGGACGAAACCACCAGCATGCTCCAGAAGATCCGTACTCTGGCTGTCCAGGCTGCCAATGGCACCAACACAGGTGAGGACAAGGCCGCCCTCTCCAAGGAAGCCACTGCTCTGGTACAGGAAATCGATCGTATCGCAGCTCAGACCCGCTTCGGTGGCGCTCTTATTCTCGATGGTGGTAAGGACACCGGCCTGTTACAGGGTGGCAAGGAATCCGCCGGTCAGTTAACTCTGCAGGTAGGCGCCAATAAGGGCGACACCATTACCTTCGACGTAGGTAACGCCCACTTCACCAGGATTGCAAATGCCACTGGCAAGTTTGGCGGCGGTGGTAACAACAAGATTGACATAGCCAAATTCTATGACAATAAGGCTATCGTCTTTTCTAAAGCTGATGCTGCTCAGAACGCCATTCAGGCCATGGACTACCTCATTGCTCAGGTAGATGCCGAGCGTGCTGGCCTAGGTGCGATCCAGAACCGTCTTGAGAGTTCGATCCGCAACCAGGCAAACGTTTCCGCCAACCAGGCTGACGCCCGTAGCCGCATTCGTGATGCAGACTTCGCCGAAGAGTCTGCCAACCTGAGCCAGCAGTCCATCATTCAGCAGGCTGCCACCTCCATGCTCATGCAGGCTAACACCCGTCCACAGCTGGGTCTGTCCCTGTTAGGCTAATACAGCACGTCCATACAAGGCTGCAGCATCCCTAAGTCCATGCAGCCTCTCCGGAGCCCCTGATCTACTAAGGTCAGGGGCTTTGGCGTTTTTTGAGCATGAAAAAGCACCATCCGGCAGTTAACGCTTTACAAAACTCCAAAGCATAAGGTTTCGTTATGTAAAGCAATTACCAATGAGCCGGGAGGCAAATCATGAGGCATGAGGACTATTAAGATAAATGTGGAAAGGCCTGACTGTGGGCGTTAAGCTTCAGTTGCCATGCGGAGGTCATGACGGTTAAACGCCAGAATTGATATCTATTTTGTGTGTGCGCCGTTTATGAAAATCGGCTTATTTTTCATTGATTCAGCTCTATTCAAGGCTTAAACATACATGGCGTTAATATAATTGCATGTGAGGGCAACTGCTGTGGCCCCAATCAAAACTGAAACTAATAGTGAAAATACCGGAGCATCAAAATGGGCGTTTACGTAAATACAAACGTTAGCAGCTTAAATAAAACTTTCCCACAATTATGTACTAAATAAATAGATATCCGTCAATGACAAATATTGATGTGCATAAGACTCTTACTAGTTTTGCGATAAATAAGCGGAATAAGACAAAAACAAATTTAAATAA